>NZ_JAZDVY010000007.1:0-295247 GCF_036350695.1 Tenacibaculum sp. FZY0031 | reverse complement strand
GTACTGCCACTGGTGGGAGAGTAGGTCGTTGCCTTTCTTTAACAAACCTCAATCTTTGATTAGATTGAGGTTTTTTTGTTTTTATATATAATAACTTTTTAAAAAAGAATACTTCGTAGGTTTTAATTCTTCCCTCGTTACTTTTATAATTTTAAAAGAAGTAATTTTGCCTTAAAAAGGAAGAACATGAACAAATCAATTTATATCGCTGCTAGTGATGCTAATTCAGGAAAATCTATGCTGAGTTTGGGATTGATGCAGCTATTACTTCGTAAAAAACCTAAAGTGGGTTATTTTAGACCTATAATAGACAATCCAATAGGAAATAAGAAGGATAATCATATAAATACAGTGCTTAATTACTTCAATTTAAACAGTAGCTATGAAGATTGTTATGCTTTTACTAGGTCAGAATTAATTAGGATGCTAAATGATGATCAAGAGGACGAAGTAATTAATAAGATAATAGAAAAGTACAAGACATTAGAAGAGGAAAATGATTTTGTAATTATTGAAGGAACAGATTTTTCTGATCATGGAGCTGTGATAGAGATGGATTTAAACGTTCTTATCGCAAAAAATATAGGAGCGCCTGTAATTATCGTTTCAGGAGGTGTAAATAAATCACTTGAAGATTTTATACAAAGCTTACGATTAACCTATGATTCTTTTATAAACAAAGATGTACAGGTCATTGCAGTTGTGGCAAACAAAGTACAAGAAAAAAATATTCCAATTATAGTAGAAGAAGTTGGTGTTAACTTGCCAAAGTCAGTTTCTGTTAATGCCATTCCTATTGACCAAAAATTAAATAATCCAACAATTAAGGAGTTTTTAATGGAAGTTGAAGGAGAAATTTTATTTGGAGAAGAGTTCCTAAACAATACAACAGGTGATATAAAAGTTGGAGCAATGCAATTATCACATTTTTTACATCACTTAACTGATGATAGTGTTGTCGTAACTCCTGCAGATAGGTCAGATATTTTGTTAGGAACATTACAAGCGAATATTTCTAGTAATTACCCATCTATATCGGGAATTATTCTTACAGGGGGGATGGAATTAAATTCTTCTATTATTAAGTTAATAGAAGGGTTGGAAAAGATAGTACCTATCCTTTGGGTAAAGGACGGAACATTTAGTATTGCCTCAAGATTAGGTGCCGTTCGTTCACACATTTATGCTGAGAATGTAGATAAAATAAAAATATCAATCAGCATGTTTGAAAAATATGTTGATGTAGCAAGTTTGAATGAAAAACTAGCTAGCTATAAAGGCTCTGAAGCATTAACACCAAGAATGTTTCAATATAACTTATTAAAAAAGGCTAAGGAAGCTCGCAAGCATATAGTATTACCTGAGGGAAATGATGATAGAATTTTAATAGCCGCTTCCCAACTACAAAAAACAGACGTTGTTAAGTTAACAATATTAGGAAAAAGAGTAAATATAGAAGCTTCAGTCAAACGATTAAATATTCCTTTTGATTTCGATAAAACTGAAATTATCAACCCAATTGAATCTGAATACTTTGCAGATTTTTCCAACACGTTATATGAATTGAGAAAACACAAAGGATTGAGTCCAGCCATGGCAGAAGATTTAATGGGAGATGTTTCTTATTTTGGAACAATGATGGTGTACAAAGGAATTGCAGATGGAATGGTCTCTGGGGCAGCACATACTACTCAACATACTATAAAACCAGCTTTACAGTTTGTAAAAACGAAACCTGGGTTTTCAGTCGTTTCATCAATTTTCTTTATGTGTTTAGAGGATAGAGTTTCTGTATTTGGAGACTGTGCCATTAACCCGAACCCAACAGCTGAAGAATTAGCAGAAATTGCAATTTCTTCAGCAGATTCGAGTATTGCATTTGGTATAGATCCTAAAATAGCTATGTTATCATATTCATCAGGTACTTCAGGAAAAGGAGCAGATGTAGATACGGTTAGAAGAGCTACTGAAATTGTGAAGGAAAAGCGTCCAGATTTAAAAGTAGAGGGACCAATTCAGTACGATGCAGCGGTTGATCCTTCCGTAGGAAAAAAGAAATTACCAAATTCAGAAGTTGCAGGTCAAGCCAATGTGTTAATTTTTCCGGATTTAAATACCGGAAATAATACTTATAAGGCAGTACAGCGGGAAACAGGAGCTTTGGCAATCGGACCAATGTTGCAAGGGTTGAATAAACCTGTAAACGATTTAAGTAGAGGTTGTACGGTTGATGATATTTTTAATACTGTAATTTTAACTGCAATTCAAGCGCAAGAATAGCTTGCTCATTAATTTAAAATAGATGAAAGTTTTAGTCATAAATTCAGGAAGTTCCTCAATAAAATATCAATTGTTTGAAATGCCTCAACAAGAAGTACTTTGTTCAGGATTGATAGAAAGAATTGGTTTAGAGTTGGGGAAGGTTCACTATAAATCTAACAATACTAAAGTAGAAGAAGAGGTAATTATTACAGATCATAAATCAGGTTTAGAAAGAGTAGTTGATTTATTGTTAGATAAAAAAGTAGGAGTAATTTCTTCTACAGATGAAATTAAAATTGTTGGGCACCGAGTAGTGCATGGAGGTAGCACCTTTACAAAAACAACTATAGTAACAGAAGAGGTTAAAAAGAAAATAGAATCGTTATTTTCATTAGCGCCATTACATAATCCAGCAAACTTAGAAGGGATTAGGGTATCTGAAGCTATTTTTAAGAATGCACAACAAGTAGCCGTTTTTGATACAGCATTTCATCAAACCATACCAGTTGAGGCTTATAAATATGCAATTCCTAATAAATTTTTAGATGAGCATAGAATTCGCTTGTATGGGTTTCATGGTACGAGTCATAAATACGTGTCGGAAAAAGCAAATGAGTACCTTCAAAAAAAACACTCAAAAATTATTACGATTCACTTAGGTAATGGATGTAGCATTACAGCGGTTGAAAATGGAAAGAGTATTGATCATAGTTTAGGATTTGGCCCTGTTACAGGGTTAATTATGGGGACTCGTTCTGGAGATATAGACCATTCTTTAATTTTCTATTTGATAAATAATTTAGGATACGATGTTGATGATGTAAACAATATGTTACAAAAAGAAAGCGGAATGCTAGGTTTAACAGGATTTAGTGATTTACGTGATATTGAAGCAGCAGCAGCAAAAGGAAATAAAAACTGTCAGTTAGCATTGGATATGAATGCTTATAGAATAAAAAAATACATAGGTTCTTACGTTGCAGCAATGAATGGTTTGGATGCAATTGTATTCACGGCAGGTATTGGTGAAAATTCTGATGTGATTCGAAGATTAGTCTGTACAGATATGGAGTATTTAGGCATTGAAATGGATATAGAAAAGAATGCTATTCGAGCAAAACAATTAATAGAAATACACAAAGAAACATCGAAAGTAAAAGTATTGGTAATTCCAACAAACGAAGAATTGGAAATTGCAAAACAATCGTACGAGTTATTATAGTATGAATTATAAATATGCTTATTTAGTACGGTTTCAATATTTGGGTTTTCGCTTACACGGTTGGCAAAAACAACCTAATTTAAAAACAGTTCATTTTTTTGTTGACAAGACATTAAAGTTTGTGTGTAAAGGAATTCGATGTAAGTCCGTAGGAGTTGGGAGAACGGATGCAAAAGTTTCCTCGACTAATTATTATTTTCAGTTGTTTATTGATGAAAAATTAAACGAAGCTTTCTTTATAGAAGACTTCAATCGAAATTCACCTTCTGATATTCGAGTGTTAGCTGTAGAGCAACTTCACGATGAAGAGTTTAATATCATTCAGCATCCTAAAGTAAAAGAGTATCGTTATTACTTTTCCTTTGGAAAGAAAAATCATCCCTACTGCGCTCCTTTTTTAACGGGGTATTTAGATGAATTAGATGTTGAATTGATGAAAGAAGGTGCACGATTGTTTGAAGGTTTTCATAATTTTAAACATTATTGCACCAAACCATCAGCAGAAACCAAAGTAGCGCGTAGTATTGATGTATGTAAAATAGAAGAAAATACGGAATTATCCGCTTCTTTTTTCCCAGAGAAAAGTTTTGTGTTGGTTATTAGAGGGAGTGGGTTTTTACGGAATCAAATTCGTCTAATCATGGGAACTTTAGCTGAATTAGGTAAAGGGAACTACGATTTAGAATTTATCAAAAAAAGTTTAAGACCAGAAAAAAGTGATATCGATTTTATGAAAACCATCGCACCAGCTTCTGGGTTACATTTACATAAAGTAGAATTTAAAAAAGAGTAAGTGACAAATTTTATTCGGTGTCTTTTTTGGACGCTATTTTCAATAAATACGCACTTCCTAATTTTGATTCCCTAGTTTTAGGGTTCAAAAATTTTAAGCTAAGCCTTGTTACTCTAAAATGATCAACTCTATGTTTTTCTTTTATAACAAAGCCTTCTTTTTCTACTTTTTCAAGAGGAATATTTCTGATGACAATCCAAACATCATTGTCTATATTTTTTAATTCTTCTTTTGTAATGTGAGGAGTATTTCTCTGTGTATAAAAATCTAAAGGCCAAGAATAATCATTCTCATAAAAAAAGATGTCCTTTACATTTATGGTGTCATTTTGATTAATAATGTTTGCTAGTTTTATTCCTCCTTGATATTGTAATAATTCAGGGTAGAAGTAAGAGTTAAGTACCACATTTACAAATACCATTAGCAATACTGAGTTGACAACAATTTTTTTACTAAAATCTTCTTTTTGAATTAAGTTAATGAGTACTGTTAATACTAGAATAATACTCAACACTATAATTAAAATAGAAGGAGTGTTAAAAGTGCAGCATAAAATTAAAATAACTGCAATAGTTAACACTAAAACCATAAAATAAACAACACCTAAGAATATTTTCAGTGTTTTTTGTTGATTGTCCTTTTGAAGATTGTATAAAATTCCAGCAGTAAAAACAGCTAATAAAGCTAATAACGGATTTAAATAATGTGGTAATTTAAATTTTGAAAAGCTAATAATAAATAGGGTAATTAATACTCCACCTATAGTTAATAATTCTATACCTTGTACAGGTTTAAATTTGTTTACAACTAACTTTTTTATTTGATAATACAAGCCATAGTACATTAAGAAAGCCCAAGGTAAAAAAGTCCAAAGTAGAGAATGAAAAAAGAAAAAGTAATCAGGACTGTTTTGCTTGAAACCAGTAGCTGTTATTCTCTCAACATTCTGACTCCATAGAATAAAATTTACACCATCCATTCCAAATTGAACATAGTAAGCATATACAACAGGGGTAATAGAAAGGAAGAAAGCAATCAAACCTATAAGAACTTTATAAGAGAATATTGTATTAAATTTTCTAGTATAAACGATGTGTGAAACTGTGGCAAAACAAATAATACCAACTCCATAAAACCCTTTAGTAGAAAAGGAGATTCCCATACCAATAGCTCCTAAAATAATAGGAACTAGTTTTCTTGTTGAAACATATTCAAACAATTGCCAAATAGCAAAAATAGTTGCTCCAGTTAAGACAGCATCAGTACGAACATCGTGGTTAGCTAAAATGATAGATTGACTAGTTAAGAAGATAAGAGAACCAAAGTGAGCAACACTTTTACTATATAATTTCCCTGTTAATTGATAAATAGAATAGGCTCCTAAAACAGTAAACAATAAAGCTGGGATTCGGTAAGCCCATTCGTGTAGGCCAAAAATTTTAAATGAAATAGCAGATAACCAAAAATGCATATGCGGTTTATCTAAATAAGGATTAGGACCTTTTAAAAGTTCAAAAAAATTATCACTTAAATACATGCGCATAGCCATTGTGGCATGTTGCGCAGAATCATTAGCCATTAAGGGAATAAATAACCCTATAACATACACGATTGCCACTAAAAAATAAAGGTATTTAATGTTTTTTTGCTGGTAAAAAAAGTCCATAAATTATGTATTGAGTGAAACAGTTGTTAACCGTACCTTACTTATAATAAAAGCCAATCCTATTAAAGAAATTAAAGCCGTAATAATATTAAATGAGAGCCCAATACTTGTCGCAATTGTTTCTTGGGTATTTAAAAAGGAGGAGGCTTTTAAAAAGATATACTCTCTTGCTCCAAATCCAGCAAAAGAAACTACTGAAAGTACTGATGAAATTAGAAAAACAAAACAATAACTAATAATTCCAGTTATCTTTAATTGAAAAGCTTTAATAATGCAAACAATGACACCCACTTGTAACAATTGAATAACTAATGAATAACCAAAACTATAGTTATAATATGTGTTACTATTTTTAAAAATCCGAACCATTATAAGCTTTGCTATAAAAAAAGAAGCTAAAGCTATAATGATACTTACTAAGAATAATAATGAGTTGAAAAAAAACAAATACCCGCCCATTAAAATTAATAGAGAAAAAATGGCTAATAAACCAATAAGTCTATCAACAAATACACATTTAGTTAGCTGTTTAGTTTTCCAACCAAATTGTTTATTTAGTATATATATTTTGTAAGCATCTCCTCCTACACCTCCAGGTATGAAGAAGTTATAAAACATCCCAACAAAATACAATTTTAAATTGCTACCTTGACTTAGGTAAAATTGATTATGATGAAAAATGTAATTTAATCGTAAAGATGAAACAAGCTGTGAAATCACAAATAATGAAATAGCCAATACTAAGTAAAAAGGATTGGAGGTCTCATATAATTTGATGACTTGGTTAAAGTCAATTTTTGTAAAAACCAAGTATAAGAGTAAGATGCTTACTCCTATTTTGGCTAAGGTTTTAACAAGCTTCTTATTCACTTACATGAATTTTTCTAATAGTATAAGGACGTTTTTTTTGCGACTCATAATAAGTTCTCATTAACAAGTCAGTAATAATCCCTACAGTAAAAAATTGCAAGCTAATAATAACTAGCATAACACCAACAATTAACAAAGGTCTGCCCCAAATATCTTGTCCCAATAATTTTAATATTAGTAAGTAGAAATTAATGGCTAATCCGAAGAACATAAAAAACAACCCGAAGTTACCAAAAAGGTGTACAGGGCGTTGCATATATTTTCTTTGGAAGATAATTAATATGATGTCATTGATCACCTTTACAGTTCTTCCCAACCCATATTTAGATTGTCCATGGATTCTCGGATGATGTTTTACAGGAACCTGAGTAATTTTTGCTCCGTTTAAATGCGCTAAAAGATTGATAAAGCGGTGCATTTCACCGTACAAGTTTAAATCTTTAGCTATTTCTTTTTTAAATACTTTTATCGCACACCCTTGATCTTTTAAATCTAAACGAGTGGCTCTTCTAATTAAAAAATTTGCAATTTTAGAAGGAATTGTACGAATAAAAGAGTCTTTTCTTTTAGCTCTAATTCCTGTAACTACATCCCAATCTTCAGATTCGGCTTTTTCAATCATATGAGGGATATCTGACGGATCATTTTGCATGTCACCATCAAGGGTAACGATGTAATCACCTTTCGCTTGATCAAAACCAGCAGCTAATGCTAAACTTTGTCCGTAATTTTTACGTAACTCAACCAAAACAACTCTAGAGTTGTTCATGTTAATAACATTTTTCTTTGTGTTATCGGTTGAAAAATCGTCAATGTAAATGATTTCATAATCGAATCCTTTTAAACTATCATCAATCTGTTTAGTTAAAGGAACTACATTGTCTTCTTCATTGTAAACAGGAACAATTACAGATATGAATCCGTAGGATTTTTTATTTGACATAGGTGCTTATTTATTGGGCAAAGTTACTACAAAGAATTTAAAAAAAATAAAAGCTCATTTTTTAAATGAGCTTTTATTTAGATATAATATTGAAGAGAAAAAACTAATCTCTAATTAAACTTCTTGAGATTACAATTTTCTGAATTTCTGAAGTTCCTTCATAAATTTGAGTGATTTTAGCATCACGCATTAAACGTTCTACATGGTATTCTTTTACGAAACCATTACCTCCGTGAATTTGAACTGCTTCAACAGTTTGTTCCATAGCTACTTTAGAAGCATATAATTTTGCCATAGCACCTTCACGATCGTAGTTTTCACCAGCATCTTTTTTGCAAGCAGCAGCCATTACTAAGTGACGAGCCGCAGCAATTTCTGTATACATATCAGCTAATTTGAAAGCGATAGCTTGGTGGTTGCAAATTTCAGTACCAAAAGCTTTACGCTCTTTAGAGTATTTTAACGCTAATTCATAAGCTCCAGCAGCAATACCTAATGCTTGAGCAGCAATACCAATACGTCCTCCAGATAACGTCTTCATGGCAAATTTGAATCCGAATCCGTCTTCACCAATACGATTTTCTTTAGGAACTTTTACGTCGTTAAACTGTAAGGTATGAGTATCAGAACCACGGATACCTAATTTGTCTTCTTTCGGTCCAACGTGGAAACCTTCCATACCTTTTTCAATAATAAAAGCATTGATTCCTCTATGACCTTTAGCTCTATCAGTTTGAGCGATTACTAAATAAGTATCAGCACGCCCACCATTAGTAATCCAGTTTTTAGTACCATTTAATAAATAGTAATCACCTTTGTCTTCAGCAGTAGTTGCTTGCGAAGTAGCATCAGAACCCGCTTCTGGCTCACTTAAACAAAAAGCTCCTATTTGCTCACCAGTAGCTAATTTTGTTAAGTACTTTTGTTTTTGTTCTTCTGTTCCGTAAGCTTCTAAACCGTAGCATACTAACGAATTGTTTACAGAAACCATTACTGAAGCAGAAGCATCAATTTTTGATAATTCTTCCATAATTAATACGTAAGAAACAGCATCCATTCCACTTCCTCCGTATTTAGGATCTACCATTACTCCCATAAACCCTAACTCACCCATTTTGCGAACTAGTTCATTAGGAAACTCTTGTTTTTCATCTCTTTCTATAACTCCAGGCAATAATTCGGTTTGAGCAAAATCACGTGCAGCATCACGAATCATTAAATGCTCTTCTGTAAGATTAAAATCCATTATCTATTTTATATTTTGTTAAATTCGTAAAAAATGTGCTCAAAGATACTTTTTTAATAGCAATTTTTCAATAGACTTACTATTTTTACTTTATGCAAGACAACTATATTTATTGTATCGGATTAATGTCAGGAACTTCTTTAGATGGAATAGATTTGGCATATATAAAAATACATGAAAATTCATATAAAGATTTTAGAATTATACAAGCAGACACAATAGCATATTCTAATCAATGGAAAAATAAACTACAAGAAGCTATAAATTACGATAAGAAAGATTTACAAATTTTAGATGTTGATTACGGTAAATTCTTGGGAAAGATATTAAATAACTTTATAAAAGAACACCGTATCACTAAATTAGATTTTATAGCTTCTCATGGGCATACCATTTTGCATCAGCCAGAAGTAGGAATAACGTTACAAATAGGCAATGGTCAAGAAATAGCGACGATAACTAAGAAAGATGTTGTTTGTGATTTTAGAACTCAAGATGTAGTGTTAGGAGGACAAGGAGCTCCTTTAGTGCCTATTGGAGATAGGCTGTTATTTTCCGATTATGATTACTGTTTAAACTTAGGAGGTTTTGCAAACATTTCTTATGAAGAAAATAAACGAAGGATAGCTTTTGATATCTGCCCTGTAAATATTGTGCTAAATTATTATACACGTAAAATAGGAGTAGAATATGATAATGATGGAAGAATGGCTTCAGAAGGAAAAATTAATGTTGAATTATTAAGACGATTGAATGCGCTTTCCTTTTATCAAGGGCTTCCTCCAAAATCGTTGGGGTTAGAATGGGTACAGTCAACTATTTTTCCTTTAATAGATAAAGAGGAAGCAGATATATCGACTATTCTAAGAACTTTTGTAGAACATGTAGCGATGCAAATAGGGAATGTTGTTAAAAATGATGCTACTATTTTAGTAACAGGAGGAGGAGCGTTCAATACGTTTTTAATGAAGAGAATAGAATTTTTTGCACAGACAAAAATAAAACAAGTAAGTACAGAACTTATCGATTACAAAGAAGCGTTGATTTTTGCGCTATTAGGCGTGTTAAAAGTTCAAAATAAGGTAAACTGTTTACAGTCAGTTACTGGGGCAAAGAAGGATCATTCTTCAGGAAATATTTTTTATCCACATAAAAAAAATAAAGTACTTGAGTAATGTTGTTTTTTATGATAAATTTGTTCGGTAACAACTACACATTAAAACCTATAGTATAATGAATCAACTTTAGCTTCCCCTAAGGGGAATAATTACAACGAATTTTTTGAATATGAAAAAGAAACAGATAAAGTTGAAAATCATCTATTATAACATTAAACAATGAAAGAATTATTAAAGCAATACGAAGAAAAACAACCAGAAATAGTATTTAATTGGAAAGATCCTGAAACAGAAGCAGAAGGTTGGACAGTTATCAATTCGTTAAGAGGAGGTGCTGCTGGTGGTGGTACACGTATGCGTAAAGGATTAGATAAATATGAAGTAATGTCACTTGCTAAAACTATGGAAGTGAAATTTACGGTATCGGGACCAGCAATTGGAGGGGCAAAATCAGGAATTAATTTTGATCCGCAAGACCCTCGTAAAAAAGGAGTTTTAGAGCGTTGGTATAAAGCTGTTGCACCATTATTAAAAAACTATTATGGAACAGGAGGAGACTTAAATGTTGATGAAATCCATGAAGTAATTCCGATTACAGAAGATAGTGGAGTTTGGCATCCTCAAGAAGGAGTTTTTAATGGACATTTCAAGCCTACTGAAGCAGATAAAATTAACCGCATTGGTCAGTTACGTCATGGAGTTATTAAGGTATTAGAAGATGAAAGCTTATCACCAAGTGTAGCTAGAAAATATACAGTAGCTGATATGATTACTGGATACGGAGTTGCTGAAGCAGTTCGTCATTACTACGATATTTATGGAGGAACAGTAGAAGGAAAGCGTGCTGTAGTACAAGGTTTTGGTAATGTAGGTTCAGCAGCAGCTTATTATTTAGCACAAATGGGAGCTAAAGTAGTAGGAATTATAGATCGTGTTGGAGGAGTTATTAAAGAAGAAGGATTTTCTTTTGAAGAAATTCAAGAAATGTTTTTAAATAAAGATGGGAATACGTTAGTGTCTGAAAACATGATTCCATTTGAGGAGATGAATGAGCGTGTTTGGAATCTTCCTTGTGAAGTTTTTGCACCATGTGCAGCTTCAAGGTTAGTTACTCAAGAGCAAATTAACCAAATGATAAATTCAGGATTAGAAGTTATCTCTTGTGGAGCAAATGTTCCGTTTGCAGATAAAGAAATTTTCTTTGGATCTATTATGGAAGATACAGATAAGAAAGTAAGTTTGATTCCAGACTTTATTTCAAATTGTGGTATGGCAAGAGTATTTGCATACTTTATGGAGCGTAGAGTAGAAATGACAGATCAAGCCATTTTTGAAGATACATCAAATACTATTAAAAAAGCGTTACAAAGAGCACATGCTAAAAGTGCAGCAAAAACTCACATAAGTGAAACAGCTTTTGAAATAGCATTGAAAGAACTAGTGTAAAATTATTAGTCTTTATGATTACAAAAATGCTGTTTTTGAGTAATCAAGTATAATAAAAGTAAAAGTCTTCCTTTATTGTTAAAAGTAAGGAAGACTTTTTATATCAAACAATTTTAAATAAAAGAAATCGTTAGTTAAATAGCGAAAACATAATATAAATCCTAATTTAGTATTCATGCTATTATTTCAAGAAACTCAGGAGTTGGTAGAGGAAGTACCTCAAGAAAAAACTTTATCAATCTATAATTTAATTATGGATGGAGGTGTAGGCGGTCAAATCATTATCGCTTTGTTATTCGTGTTATTAGCCGTAGCTCTTTATATTTATTTTGAACGTTTTTTTGCTATTAAAGAAGCATCAAAAGTTGATATTAATTTTATGGATCAAATTAGAGATCATGTAACCAATGGAAGAATAGATAGTGCTAAATCACTTTGTGATAATACCGTAACACCAACAGCCAGATTAATAGGAAAAGGAATTTCTAGAATAGGAAAACCTTTGGAAGATATTAATACAGCAATAGAGAATGCAGGAAAACTAGAGGTTTATAAACTAGAAAGAAATGTATCAGTATTAGCAACAATAGCAGGAGCTGCTCCAATGATAGGTTTTTTAGGAACTGTAATTGGAATGATTGTTGCGATTCATGAAATAGCAAATTCAGGAGGACAAATTGATATTAAGATGTTATCGGATGGTTTGTATACAGCTATGACAACTACTGTAGCAGGATTAATAGTAGGAATTATTGCATATATCGCTTACAATCATTTAGTAGTTCGTACAGATAAGGTTGTTTATCAAATGGAAGCAAAATCTGTTGAGTTTTTAGACTTATTAAACGAACCAGTATAATGAATTTACGAGGAAGAAATAAAGTCAATCCAAATTTCAATATGTCATCAATGACTGATATTGTTTTTTTGTTATTGATATTTTTTATGTTAACATCAACATTGGTTACAGTAAGTGCCATTGATGTCTTGTTGCCTAAAGCTGGAGGTAAAACAGAGAACAATACATCAGTAGCAGTAACCATAACAAATGATGCGTCGTTTTACATAGATAAAACAAAAGTCAGTAATGTAAATTTAGAAAGGGAGTTGCTAACTAAGGTAGGCGTAGACAAAAAGAAAACAGTGGTTATTCGTGGTGATCAAAATGTGCAATATAAAAATGTAATGCAGGTGATTGATATAGCGAATAGAAACAAGTTAAAAATGATTTTAGCTGTTGAAGGCAAATAAATGAAAGTTTTAGATACCCAACATAAACGTAAATCGGCTGTTATTACAGCAATTATTCTGATATTATTTATTATTGGAATATTCAATTACGGAATGAAATATCTCGATCCACCTATTGAATATGGCCTAGCGATTAATTTTGGTGCCTCTGAAGTAGGAAGTGGAGAACCTGTTGAAAAAACTAAGGCACAAGCAACGTCACAACAAGAGGAAGTAGTGGAAGAACAAGTAGAAGAAACTCCTGAAGAAACTATCAAAGAAGAAATTATTACAGATGACACAGCGGAAGAAGTCCCAGTTGTTGAAAAACAAGTAGAAAAGAAAGAAGCTGTAAAAGAAACTCCAAAAGAAGTAAAACCTAAAGAGAAGCCAAAGCCAAAACCATCAAAAGAAACCACAGATGCGTTAAATAGTCTATTAAATGGAACTTCAAAAGATGGTGCAAATACAGGAGAAGGAGATGATAAACAATCAGGTGTAAAAGGAAATGAAAAAGGAGATCCTAATTCAGATAAATACTATGGAAGCTCAGGAAGTGGTTCTGGAGGGAATTATAACCTTGCCGGTAGAAAAGCTTTGTTAAAACCAATAAAAAAACCAGACTGTCAAGAGGAAGGCACAGTGGTGGTAAGTATTGAAGTAGATCAAAACGGACGAGTGATAAAAGCAACCCCAGGGGTAAAAGGAACTACAAACTCAGCTCCATGTTTGTTAGAGCCAGCAAAACAAGCAGCTTTAAGAACTAAATGGAATGCTGATGGAAATGCACCGTCAAAGCAACGAGGAACTATTATCTACAAGTTTTCTCTTTCAAAATAACATATCTTTGCTGAATATTTAGAATAATGATGTTTTCAATTAGGTTGTGCCGAAGTAAAAACAACTATTGAAAAATTAATAAATACAAATACATGAAACTAACTGTTATTGGAACAGGATATGTAGGATTGGTATCAGGGACTTGTTTTTCAGAAATGGGAAATAAAGTTACTTGTGTAGATATTGACCAAGAAAAAATAAACAAACTACACCAAGGAATCATCCCTATCTACGAACCGGGATTAGAAAAAATGGTTTTGAAAAATGTGGAGAAGCAAAACTTATTCTTTACAACAAAGCTAGAAGAGGCAATTGAAGAAACTGAAATTGTTTTTATAGCAGTAGGAACTCCGATGGGAGAAGACGGTTCAGCTGATTTACAATATGTGTTAACGGTAGCAAAAGAAATAGGGCAGAAGATGAATCACCGGTTAATTGTGGTTGATAAATCTACGGTACCAGTAGGAACAGCTGATAAAGTAAAGGCAGCGATTCAAGCAGAATTAGATCAGAGAAATGTAACGATTGAATTCGATGTAGTTTCTAACCCAGAGTTCTTAAAAGAGGGAGATGCTATTAACGATTTTATGAAGCCAGACAGAGTGGTGATTGGAGCAGAATCTGATTATGCGTTTGAAAAAATGCGTCAGTTATACACGCCATTTACCATGTCACACGAACGTTTTATAGGAATGGATGTTCGTTCTGCTGAAATGACCAAGTATGCTGCTAATGCAATGTTAGCAACAAAAATATCCTTTATGAATGAAATGGCAAATATTTGCGAACGAGTTGGAGCAGATGTCAATAATGTTCGAGCAGGAATTGGTTCCGATTCAAGAATAGGGTATAGTTTCATTTATCCAGGAGCAGGATACGGAGGCTCTTGCTTTCCAAAGGATGTAAAAGCATTGAAAAAGATTGCGGAAGAAAACGGATACGAAGCACAGCTGATTAAGTCGGTAGAAGATGTAAACAATCGTCAGAAGTATGTGATTTCCGAAAAAATAATTAAAAGATTTGGAGAAAATTTAACAGGAAAAACGTTCGGTCTTTGGGGTTTGGCGTTTAAACCAGGAACTGACGATATGCGTGAAGCTCCAGCGATTTATGTGGTGAAAGAATTGGTGAAAAGAGGAGCAAGAGTACAAGCCTATGACCCCAAAGCAATGGAAGAAGCACAACATTTTTATTTAAAAGATGTTGAAAATATAGCTTACAAAAACACAAAGTACGAAGTATTGCAGGAGGCTGATGCATTGGTGTTGTTAACAGAATGGAAAGAGTTTCGTTCTCCAGACTTTTCAGAAATTGAAAAACAACTGAAAACTCCTGTTATTTTCGATGGAAGAAATCAGTACAATAGTTACAGTTTAGAAGAAAGAGGATTTGAATATTATCAAATAGGTAAGAATTAATGAAGATCTTAGTTACAGGAGCAGCCGGTTTTATAGGGTTTCATTTAAGTGAAAGATTGTTAGCAGAAGGACATACAGTTGTTGGGGTTGATAATATCAATGATTATTACGATATCAATTTAAAATATGCTCGATTAAAAGAATTGGGGATTGATAGAGAGAATGCTGAGGTTTTTTATCAAGGAGTTGTTAGTAATACCAAAGAGAATTTTAAGTTTATCAGATTAAACTTAGAAGATAAAGAAGAGTTATTTCAATTATTTATTTCAGAGAAATTTGATGTTGTTTGTAATCTAGCAGCTCAAGCGGGGGTTCGTTATAGCATCGAAAACCCTGATGTGTATATTCAAAGTAACATTGTTGGTTTTCTGAATATTTTAGAATGTTGCAGATATCATGAGATTAAACATTTGGTGTATGCGAGTAGTTCAAGTGTGTACGGAGCCAATAAAAAAGTGCCATTTTCTGAAAAAGATAGTGTAGATAATCCTGTGAGTTTATATGCAGCAACGAAAAAGAGTAACGAATTGATGGCGTATACCTATAGTCATTTGTATGAAATCCCGACAACAGGATTACGATTTTTTACCGTTTACGGACCATGGGGAAGACCTGATATGGCTCCAATCCTTTTTGCGGATGCGATTTCAAACAATCGCCCGATCAAGGTGTTTAATAATGGAGATATGGAACGTGATTTTACCTATATAGATGATATTGTAGAAGGAGTAAAAAGGGTTATTGAAAAATCTATTGAAGATAGAGAATTATATAAAATCTATAATATAGGTAATAACGATTCTGTAAAACTGTTGGATTTTATTACACAGATGGAAACGAGTTTAGGAAAAGAAGCTATCAAAGAAATGTTACCGATGCAGATGGGAGATGTAAAAAGAACTTGGGCAAATGTAGATGAGTTAATCAATGATTATACTTATAAGCCTAAAGTAAAAGTAGCAGAAGGAGTGCGTCGTTTTGTACAATGGTATCAAGAATATCATAATTAGTTTATAAAATCCTTAATTACAATATAATTGTTTAATGACTTATCAAGAAGTATTAGATTGGATGTTTGCTCAGTTACCAATGTACCAACGTCAAGGACAATCAGCATTTAAAAAAGATTTAACCAATATTATTGCGTTGTGCGAAGAGTTGGGGAATCCACAACAAAAATTTAAAACGATTCATGTAGGAGGAACCAACGGAAAAGGATCTACCAGTCATATGCTTGCTTCTATATTGCAAGAGGCAGGCTATAAAGTTGGCTTGTATACTTCACCGCATTTAAAAAACTTCACAGAGCGTATTCGAATTAATGGAAAAGAAATTTCGAGAGATGCGGTAATTGATTTTATAGTAAACAATAAAGTCTTTTTAGAAAAACAAGGATTGTCATTCTTTGAAATGACAGTGGGAATGGCCTTTGAAGAATTTGCTAACCAAAAAGTTGATATAGCAGTTATTGAGGTTGGCTTAGGGGGAAGGTTAGATTCTACCAATATTATTATGCCTGAAGTTTCGGTAATCACGAATATAGGGCTCGACCATACTCAGTTTTTAGGAGAAACCTTACCAGAAATAGCGTTTGAAAAAGCAGGGATAATTAAAAAGAATACTCCAGTGGTTATTGGTGAACGTCAAAAAGAAACGGAAAATGTTTTTATCGCTAAAGCGGAAGAGTGTGAAGCACCAATAGTTTTTGCTTCTGATAAAACTCAAAACTATACGACAGATTTATTAGGAGACTATCAAAAGCACAATATAACTACAGCTGTAACTGCGATTCAACAAGTAAAAGAATTTAAAGTTTCTGAAGAAAATATTAAAAACGGATTGTTGAATGTAGTAAAAAACACGAATTTAAAAGGACGTTGGCAGGTGTTACAGTATAATCCGAAGATAATTTGTGATACAGCACATAATAAAGAAGGGCTTTTTTATACCTTAGAACAACTAAAAAAGGAAAATTACAAACAATTACATATGGTGTTAGGTGTGGTTTCAGACAAGAATTTGAGTGAAATTTTACCAATGTTTCCTAAAAATGCAAATTATTATTATTGTAAACCAAATATTCCTCGTGGGTTGTTGGCAGACGAATTAAAAGTTCAAGCTAACGAGTTTAATCTGGTTGGAGCGGTGTTTTATTCTGTAAGTCAGGCATTTGAAAAAGCAAAGGCAAATGCGTCTAGAGGAGATGTAATCTATGTTGGAGGAAGTACATTTGTGGTGGCAGAAATTTTATAGAAAAAAAAGCAAAAAAGTTATTGTTAATCTCTAAAACTGTTATATATTTGCACCCGCAATTAACAAGTAAGGGCGCGTAGCTCAGTTGGTTCAGAGCACTTGGTTTACACCCAAGGGGTCAGGGGTTCGAATCCCTTCGCGCCCACAACTCTTACAAGGATTTAATTGCAAACGGGCGCGTAGCTCAGTTGGTTCAGAGCACTTGGTTTACACCCAAGGGGTCAGGGGTTCGAATCCCTTCGCGCCCACTAACTAAAAGTCTCATCATTTATGATGAGACTTTTTTGTTATATATAATCTTTTGTTAATGTAGATTTTTGTAAGTTTGCGGACTTAGAAAGTAGAAAATATGAATAATCAAAAAATTGCCGTAATAGGGTTAGGGTATGTAGGGTTACCTTTAGCGAGGTTATTTGCAACAAAATATTCTGTTGTTGGTTTCGATATAAATAAGGAAAGGGTTACAGAGTTAATGTCTGGAGTAGATGCTACTTTAGAGGTAGAGGATGAAGTATTGCAGTCGGTGCTAGTTGAAAAAAGTTCGGATGAGAAAGGATTGTTTTGTTCAGCTTCATTAGAAGATATTAAAGAGTGTAACT
This sequence comes from Tenacibaculum sp. FZY0031, assembly GCF_036350695.1. NCBI lineage: Bacteria > Pseudomonadati > Bacteroidota > Flavobacteriia > Flavobacteriales > Flavobacteriaceae > Tenacibaculum > Tenacibaculum sp. FZY0031. The sequence goes on along the minus strand of NZ_JAZDVY010000007.1, from coordinate 277,341 downwards.
ATTATATAGTAACAGTGCCAACGCCAGTAGATAAGAATAATCGTCCTGTATTAATACCTTTAGTGAAAGCGAGTGAGACAGTAGGAAAGGTGTTGAAAAAAGGGGATATTGTTATCTATGAGTCAACAGTATACCCTGGGGTTACTGAGGAAGAATGTATTCCGGTTTTAGAACAAGTTTCTGGATTAAAATTCAATGAGGATTTTTATGGTGGATATTCTCCAGAGCGAATCAATCCTGGAGACAAAGAACACACAGTCGAGAAAATTTTAAAAGTGACTTCTGGGTCTACACCTGAAATAGGAAAAAAAGTAGACGACTTGTACAAATCTGTAATTACTGCAGGGACGCATTTAGCACCAACAATTAAGGTGGCGGAAGCGTCAAAAGTCATTGAAAACTCTCAAAGAGATATTAATATCGCTTTTATAAATGAATTAGCAAAGATTTTCGGATTGATGAATATCAATACAAACGATGTGTTAGAAGCTGCTGGAACCAAATGGAATTTCTTACGATTCAAACCAGGGTTGGTTGGAGGACATTGTATAGGAGTAGACCCGTATTATTTAGCACAAAAAGCACAGGAGTTTGGGTATCATCCAGGGATTATTTTAGCAGGAAGAAGAATGAATGACGGAATGGGAGAGTATGTCGCTTCTCAGGTAATAAAACTGATGATTGATAAAGATATCAAGATTAAAAAAGCTGAGGTATTACTGTTAGGAATTACGTTTAAAGAAAATTGCCCCGATGTACGTAATACTAAGGTAGTAGATGTGGTAAAGAGTTTGAAAGAGTATAATACCAATGTTACAATATATGATCCTTGGGCTGATGTAGAAGAAGTAAAGAGAGAATATAATTTACATTCAGTAAAAGAATTACCACAGGGTAAATATGATGCAGTAGTATTAGCTGTGGCGCATGATGAATATAAAGACTTGGATTTAAAGTCAATAATGAAAGATGGAGCTGTGATATATGACGTTAAAGGAGTGCTGCCAAAAGAACTAGTTGATAGAACATTGTAATGAAAAATTTTGCACTCATAGGAGCTGCGGGATATATTGCTCCACGTCATTTAAAAGCGATTAAAGATACAAACAATGTATTGTTAGCTGCATTGGATAAAAATGACAGTGTAGGGATTATGGATAGCTATTTCCCGAAAGCAGATTTTTTTGTGGAGTTTGAGCGTTTCGATCGTCATATTGAAAAATTAAAACGTCAGCAAAACATTCAGTTGGATTATGTAAGTATTTGTACACCGAATTATTTACACGATTCCCATATCCGTATGGCATTACGTAGAGGAGCCGATGCGATTTGTGAAAAACCGTTGGTGTTAAATCCATGGAATGTAGATGCCTTAGAAGCAATTGAAAAGGAGACAGGAAACAGCATCAATACGATATTGCAATTACGATTGCACCCGAGTATCATTACATTAAAAAATAAAATTGAAAAGGAAAACAAGAAAGAAAAGTACGAAGTAGATTTAACCTATATCACTTCTCGAGGAAATTGGTATGATGTTTCTTGGAAAGGTGACGAGAGTAAATCGGGAGGAATAGCAACCAATATTGGAGTACACTTTTTTGATATGTTATCTTGGATTTTTGGAAATGTAAAAGAAAATAAAGTCCATCTTAGAGAGAAACACAAAGCTTCAGGCTATTTAGAATTTAAAAAAGCACGAGTTCGTTGGTTTTTATCAATTGATGAAACTACTTTACCCAAAGAAATTCAAGAGAAAGGGCAAAGAACTTATCGTTCTATTACGGTAAATGGAGAAGAAATCGAATTTAGTTCAGGTTTTACAGATCTCCATACTATAAGCTATCAAGAAATCTTAAAAGGAAATGGTTTTGGTTTACAAGAAGCAAGACAGTCGATAGAAATAGTACATGATATAAGGAATATTGGTTTGACGAATGTAGGAAACAAGCACTGTTTTATGTAAAGAATTAAGTTGATTTTGTGAAAAAAAAGGAAATTAAGGAGGTAATGTTTAGTTTTTGTTAATGTCAAAGATTGATATTAACAAACATAATACAAGATAATTTTGAATAGAAAAAATTAAAATATGTTAGATTTAAACAATAAATCAATTTTGATAACAGGGGGGACAGGCTCGTTTGGGAAAATGTTTACAAAGCTTATTATGGAACGTTTTCCTAGTGTGAAAAAGTTAGTTATTTTTTCAAGAGATGAACAGAAACATTTTCAAATGGCTCAAGAATTTTCTGAAAAAGAACACCCTCAAATAAGGTATTTTATAGGAGACGTTAGAGATAAATCACGTTTGTTAAGAGCATTTGAAGGAATAGATATAGTTATTCATGCTGCTGCGATGAAACATGTGCATTTAGCCGAGTATAACCCAATGGAGTGTGTAAAAACGAATATAAATGGAGCTGAAAATGTCATTGATGCAGCCTTGGAATGTGGTGTGAAAAATGTGGTAGCCTTATCTACTGATAAAGCGGCTGCACCAATTAATTTGTATGGAGCTACTAAACTGGCTTCAGATAAACTGTTCGTAGCTGCAAATAATGTAAAAGGAGAGAGAAATGTTAAGTTTTCAGTAGTAAGATACGGAAATGTAATGGGGTCTAACGGGTCGGTGATGCCTTTCTTTTTGAATAAAAAAAGAAATGGAGCTGATTTTTTACCAATTACAGATAACAGAATGACACGTTTTAATATTTCGTTAGAAGATGGCTGTGAAATGGTTTTTTACGCAATTGAAAAAGCATGGGGAGGTGAGATTTTTGTACCTAAGATACCGTCATATAGAATTCCTGATGTAGCTAAAGCAATAGCTCCAAAGATTGAACATAGGGTTGTAGGTGTAAGGCCTGGTGAGAAATTACACGAAGAAATGATAACTTCTTCTGATTCATATAATACAGTAGATTTAGGGAAGTATTATGCAATATTACCTCAAAAATCTCCTTATACACCCTATACAAAAGAAGAGTATAAGACAGAATTTGAAGGAAAAGATGTTCCAGAGGGGTTTGCGTATGATTCAGGAAATAATACTGAATGGGAAACTATTGAAACATTAAGGGAGTTGGTGAAGAAGCATGTAGATTCAAATTTTGAAGTTTAATTCATAAATGACTTTATTATATATTTGAATTTAAATGAGTTAAAAATGAAAAAAAAAATTTTAGTATTTGGGTCGATGGGTATGGCGGGATTTACTATTTCTACTTATCTTAAAGAAAGAGGACATTTAGTAGTAGGTTTTGCTAGAAGGAAGTCTCCAGTAGTTGATACAATAATAGGAGATATAACAGATGTAGGTTTTGTAAAAAAAATATTAAGTGAAGGAGACTATGATTATATAGTTAATTGTATAGGGATTTTAAATAATAAAGCAGAAGAAAATAAAAGTAATGCGGTTTTAATAAATTCTTTTTTTCCACATCTATTAGCAGATTATACCAAGGAGATGAAGACTAAAGTCATTCATATGAGTACTGATTGTGTGTTTTCAGGAAAAAAAGGTAGTTATTCTGAACTTGATTTACCTGATGGAATAACTTTTTATGATAGAACTAAAGCGTTAGGAGAGTTAAATGATAAGAAAAATATAACACTCCGAAATTCAATTATAGGACCAGATGTAAATAAGGATGGTATAGGTTTATTTAATTGGTTCATGAAGAACCAAAAGGGGGGTGAGATCTCGGGTTATAAACAGGCTTTCTGGACAGGTTTAACTACTTTGGAGTTGGCAAAAGTTATTGATTATATAATTAATTATGATAACAACTTTTTTGGATTAGTCAACATGGTAAATAATGAAAAGATTTCTAAGTATGAACTTTTGATTTTATTTAATAAATATTTTAAAAATAATAATATAAAAGTTAATGAAAATAATTCAGTAAAGGTGGATAAATCTTTATTAAGAAATAACTTTTCAATTGATTACCTAATCCCCTCTTATGAAGAAATGATTAGGGAAATGAGTGTTTGGATTAATTCTAATAAAGAGTTTTTTCTTCATTATGATTGAAAAAAAAAAAACTGTTAATGTACTAAAAACGATGTCTGTCTTAGCCAGCGTTAGAGTTGTTACAATAATATCTAGTTTAATAAAAAATAAAGTTATATCCATCTTTTTAGGAACTGAAGGAGTAGGGCTATTTGGTGTACTTCAAAATTTTCAGTCTCTTTCAAGTGCTTTTTTTGGTTTTGGTGTATCTAAAAGTAGTGTTAGGGATATTTCTTTTTCAAAATCATCTAATAATAGTAATGTTGAAGTAAGTAAGATGGCTAAAACAGCCTTTTATTTGACTTTGCTACTATCTTTAGTAGGAAATGTAATTATTATACTTTTTTCTAACGAATTAAGTGAATTAACTTTTGATAGTAATAAATATTCAATTTACATTAAAGTGATGAGTTTGTCTATATTTTTTAATATTCTTTTTAATGGGCAACAAGCAATAATACAAGGATTAAGGGAGGTTAAGATTTTGGCGAAATCTGCTGCATTATCAGCTTTTATTGGAGTGCTGGTATCCGTGCCTTTGTACTTTTTTTTTAAGTTAGATGGAGTCACTTACGCTTTTATTTGTTCGTCTTTAATTTCTTTTTTAGTATCAAAACGATACAGTAAAAAATTAAATTTAACAGAGGTGAATTTGAAGTTAAGTGAGTTCGTAGTAAATTCAAAGAATATGCTTGTTTTAGGAGGTTCTTTGATGATTGTGTCAGTTATGGTGTCACTCTACGGCTTTGTGTTAAAAGCTTATTTGGTTAAAGTTGGGGGGTTGGAAATTGTTGGTGTTTATCAATCTGGTTATCAGGTGTTAGGTGGGTATTTTGGGCTTATTTTTACATCAATTGCATTAGATTATTTTCCAAGGATTTCAGAAGTTGCAAATGATAACATTAAAATTAATCAAGAAGTGGATATACAATCTAAAGCTTCTTTAGTCTTGATAGCCCCTTTAGTAGTTGTAATAGTTTTTGCTTCTGATTGGATAGTACAATTTTTGTATTCAAAAGAATTTTTAAAAACATCATCTTATTTGCTATATGGAAGTTTTGGGATTACTTTTCTTCCTTTAGGTCAAATTTTAGGTATGGTATTCTTAGCGAAGAATAACACAAGAATATACTTAATAATGGTGTTTGCATTACAAATACTGTTTTTTGTTAACTCTGTAGTGTTGTATCAATGCTATGATGTAAAAGGTTTAGGTATGGCATTTTCTTTAAATATGTTTTTAAACATGTTGTTTCCGTGGTTGATAAATAAAAAAATATATAATATAAAACTAAGTAAAGATTTAAAAAGAATTATGTTTCAGGTCTTGTTGTTTACTACTTGTTCTGTATTGATAGTTATTTATGTAGAAGAAACTTTATTAAAGTACGTAATTGGAGGTGTAGTTTTTTTTACCAGTTTGTTTTATACAATTCAAGAAATGAAAAGATCACTTGATTTAAGCCTTTTAAGTTTTTTTAAAAAGAAATAAGATGAATAAACCGATTTTAAGTATTGTAATTCCAACAAAAAATAGATATGAAACACTTTTAAAGGTTATAAATTCTATTTTAAAGTTTAATAGTAATCAATTTGAGTTAGTAATTCATGATAACTCTGATGATAATATAAAAATAAAGAAATATCTAAGTGGACTTAAAGATATGAGACTAAAATATTTTTATACAACTGATAAGTTGTCTCAAACAGGAAATTCTAATCTTGCGGTAGAAAAAAGTATAGGAGAGTATGTGTGTTTCATTGGAGACGATGATGGGGTAATGCCTAATATAGTTGAGGTAACTAAATGGATGAAAGAAAATGGATTTAAGGCGTTAAAATCTTATAAGCCTAGTTATTATTGGCCAAATCAAAAGTCAAATTATTTGTCAAATGATGCTTCTGGAGTTCTTAAATATAAAAAATGGAAAGAGGATTCATATCAAATTATTAAAACAAAAGAAGCTTTAAATTATACCTTGTCAAAAGGAGGTGGAACTATAAAGAAATTACCTTGTTTATATCATGGTATTGTAGAAAGAAGAACATTAAATTTGATATATAAAGTAGCGGGCACATTTTTTCCTGGTCCAAGCCCAGATATGGCAAACGCTATTGCATTAACACAAGTTATTGACTCTTATGTTTTGGTAAATTATCCTGTTATAATAAGTGGCAAAAGTGCAAAAAGTATTGGTGGGGCTGGAGTTTTACATAAACATATTTCTAAAATTGAAGAAGTTAAACATTTACCAGAAGATACATGCAAAAATTGGGATGAACGTATACCTAAATATTGGACAGGACCTACTATTTGGGCAGAGTCTGTGATTAAGGCATTAGAAAAATTTCAAAATAAGGAAGCTATTGAAAAAATAAATTTTTCATACTTATATGCGCACTTAGAAGTTTTTCATAAAATACAGTCAAAAGAAATATTTAAAGATTTTGTTGTAGAAAAAACAGTAATGTATTATTTACTAAAGTTCAAAATATATTTACATCGTGCTAAAACTTTTATCCAAAATAGAATAGGAGTTGTAAAAAAAATAAATAATATTAAAGACATGGAATCTGTAATAAAAATTCTTAATTAAAAATTAAAGGACTGTGATGTTAGGATGGAAAGATTAAGCCTTTTTGATAAGTTAGTTAACTTATATATAATAATTTTAATTATAGGTTTTTTATTTATAGGAACAATTCCTAAACTAATTGGTGGATCTGAAGAATCGCTATCTGTTCAATTTAGGATAGTTGTTTTAATGCTTTCTCTTTTTTTTATAATTAGTACTATTTTTTCAAGACGTATAAATAAGGTGTATTTAGCTCCATTTTTGTTTTTTATAATTTTTTGGTTTATTTATAGTTTAAGGCTTATTCATGATTTATATATTGATCCAATTAAATTATATACAGATACACCTTCTTCTAGGTATGCACAATTCGCTTTTGGTGTTACTTTGGTTCCCTCTGTAGCCTTATTGATAGTAATTCAAGCATATAAAATTAATATAAGTAAAATACTTAGTAGACTGTATTATATATTGTTAATCATATTATCTATAGCTTTGTATTTTAGAGCAGGAGCAGATTTACAGGGGCGTACAACAGGTGATTTGAATGTCGGAATTCTTTTGTTTGGTCAATTTGGAGCGACATTATCAATACTTTCTGTATACCGCTTTATGAAAGAGAAGCGAAACCTTAAAAATAATTTATTGCACTTTTTTGGATTTATTATAGGAGTTAGTAGTATATTCGTTTCTGCGAGCAAAAGTCCTTTTTTGGCTTTAATAGTAGTAGTGTTACTATTATTGTTTTTATGGTATGGAAGTATTAAATCAGTTTTTTTAATACTTATCATTGGAGGGGTTTTAGGTGCTTATTTTGTTGATATTGCACTTTTTTTGAATAACTACTTTAAGAGTAACTTTTTGGAGAGGTTATTTTATGCAATTGAAGTAGGAGGGGATAACGCAAGAGAAATTATTGTAAGTACAGCTTTTAATGAATTTATAGATAATCCCTTTTTTGGAAATGCTTTTTTAATACAAAATCCTAAATTAGTAGGTAGTTATCCTCATAATCTTGTTGTAGAGTCGTTAATGTCTACAGGTATATTAGGTGGAGGAGTGTTTATTATATGGGTAATAAAAAGCCTTAGAGAATCGTTTAGAGTAATTAGAAAACATTCTGATTTAACTTGGGTTGCATTATTGTTTTTACAATACTTTATTTTTGGAATGTTTTCAAAAAATCTTTATTCAAGTGATTTGTTTTGGTTTTTCTCAATAATATTAATTTCAGCTAAACAAAATAGAAGAGAACCTTAAAATATTTCTAATGATTTTACATGTTATAAACTCTTATTCATCAACAAAGCTTTATAAAAATTTGGTAGAACAAGTTGATTTATTAGGGGTTCCACAAGTTGTCTATAATCCATTAAGAGGAAAAAATAAGCCTAAAAATAAGCCTGAGTTTAAAATAAAAAAATCTAAAATAATATATAGCAAAATTTTAAATAAATATACTGATCGAGTTTTTTATAGATTTAAGATAAATAAGATAGTTAAAGATATTGAAAAAAAAGTTGATTTTTCTACAGTTAAATTGATCCATGCTCATACGTGGTATAGCGATGGAGGGGTTGCGTATAAATTAGCAATGAAGTATAAGATTCCATATATAATAGCTGTTAGAAATACAGACATAAATTTGTTTCAAAAATATTTTATTCATGAGAGAAGTTTTGGGCGTGAAATTTTATTGAATTCATCAAAAATAATCTTAATATCAGCTAGTTATAAGAAGAAAGTTTTAGGAGAAACAAATCTTAATAAAATAACATCTATAATTGAATCAAAAACTTTAATAATACCTAATGGTATTGATGATTATTGGTTAAAAAACATTTATCCAAAAAAGAAAGAATTAGATTACCCAATTAAAATTATTTATATAGGGAAATTTAATAACGGTAAAAATGTAATTAACTTACAAAAGGCTATATTACATTTGAGAGATAAAGGAATTATGTGTTCTTTGCATTTAGTAGGAGGAGGGGGGAGTATAGAGAAAGAAGTTTTAAAAATGGTTCATAAAGAAAAGGATGCATTTTTTTACCATGGCGAGATTTTTGATAGAGAAAAACTTTCTAAGTTAATGAGAAGTTGTGATATTTTTGCAATGCCATCGAAAAATGAAACATTTGGATTAGTATACATAGAAGCTCTTTCACAAGGGTTACCGATAATATATACAAAAAATGAAGGGATTGATGGTTTTTATGATAACTCAATAGGAGAGGGAGTTGATAATACAACAACTTTCGAAATTATAAAAAAATTGACAAAAGTTATAGAAGGATATGGTAGTTATCATTTTGATCAAAATTTATTACCTAAAAAGCATGATTGGAAAAACATAGCAAAAGAATACCATAAACTTTATACTTATTTAATTTCTTAATGTTAATACTTGAAATAATAAATGTTAATGAAAAAAAAAATAATCTATATACACCAATATTTTACATTTCCTGAGAGTTCAGGAGGTACAAGGTCTTATGACTTGTCCAAAAAGTTTATTCTTAATGGGTTCGATGTGACATTTTTAACAACCTCATCAATGATTAAGGATTTCAATAATCCTAAAAATAAAAATTGGGTTTATCTAGAAAGAGAAGGAATAAAGTTTTGGGTTCTAGATTGCAACTATAATCAAAGAATGAGTGTTCCTCAGAGATTAAAGGTTTTTTTTAAATTCTTTTTTTATAGTTCTATAAAAATAACTCAATTAAAAGCAGATTTGGTTTTAGCTACATCAACACCCTTAACTACTTCTATACCAGCTTTAGTCAAAAAGTTCTATTCAAAAACACCTTATATTTTTGAAGCAAGAGATATATGGCCAGAGGGACCAATACAGCTTGGTTATGTAAAGAATAGGTTGATCATTAAAATGTTGCGTATTTTTGAAAAATTTATTTATAAACAAGCTAGTCATGTTGTGGTACTATCAGTAGGAATGAAAAGGTGTATCCTAGAAAGAATGGGAGAAGTGAACAAAATTGGAGTCATACCTAATATTAGTGAAATTAAAAGGTTTGAAAATATATCTAATCAAATAGAGTTACCTTTTGATTTTAAAAATAAAAAAGTAGTTCTTTACGCTGGGACTTTAGGACCAGTTAACAATATAATGTATGTAGCTGAACTAGCAAAGAAGTTAATTAATCAAAATATAAAAAACATAGTTTTTTTAATTTTAGGAGATGGTAATGAAAAAGAAAAAACTGTTAGTTACTGTAGAGAGCATGGTTTATTAAATAATAATATGTTTTTTATGGATAATATACCAAAAAACAGTTTGCCTTATTTGTATTCTAAAGTAACTATGGGAAGTTCATTTGTGTTAGACAATAAGATAAAATGGGATAATTCAGCAAATAAATTTTTTGATACTTTAGCAGCAGGTAAACCAATATTAATTAATTATCAAGGGTGGCAAGCTGACTTAATTAAAGAAAAAAATTGTGGGTATATTTTACCAGCTCACCCTAGTGATATTGATGCACTGGATTTTGCAGAATATTTAAAAGATGATAAACTTCTTAGTATACAGTCTGCTAATTCTAAAGAAATAGGATCGAAAGAGTTTTCATTAGATATCTTATCTAGCAAATATTTACATATTCTAAATACAGTTGTCAAAAATGGAAAGCAAAACATATAAATTGTTAAAGAAATTAGGGTTTAATTATTCAGAAACTCAATATGGCAATATTAGTATTATTCAGGTTTTTAAGAAAGTCTTAATTACCTTGAGGAACTCAATATTATTAAATTGGTTTATGGATTCTGCGTTGTTATCTCCTATACTTCCTAGGTTTTTAAGACCCAGAATTTTAAAAATAATAGGATGTGAAATAGGTAAGGGGGTTTTTATAGGAGCCAATGTAACTATAGATTCAGGATATGCTGATAAAATCATTATGGAGGAGAATGTTCATGTAGCTGGTCATTCAATAATTTTGTGTCACCAAAGAAATCTAAAAGAATACTTTAGAGGTGGGGATTATTCAAAATTAGCTTATAACATAGAAAAAGTACACTTAAAAAGAGGATGTTTAATTGGAACAAAATCAATGATTATGCCGGGAGTAACTGTTGGTGAGGGAGCAATAGTAGGTGCATATTCGTTAGTGACAAAAGATATACCAGAATGGACTATTGCAACAGGGAGACCCGCAAAGGTTGTTAAATTGATACCAAAAAAATAAAATAAAAAATGAATGTTTTGACTTTTGATATAGAAGAGTGGTATACTTATAAACACACAAAACAAAACAAAACAAGCTATTATTTACCTATACTTGAGCGTTATTTGGATAGTGTTTTAGATACATTAGATGAAAATTGTTTTAAAGCAACTTTTTTTTGTTTGGGTATAATAGCTAGAGAATATCCTCATATAATTGAAAAAATAGATAATAGAGGACATGAAGTAGCCTGTCACTCTGATTTACATAAATTAGTAACTCAATTTAACAAGAAGGATTTTTTTAATGACACAAAAATAGCAAAAGAGAGTTTAGAAAAAATTACACAAAAGAAAGTTAAATATTATCGTGCCCCTGCTTTCTCAATAACTCCTAACTCAAAATGGGCTTTAGAAGTATTAAAGGATTTAGAATTTGAATGTGACTGTTCAATTTTTTCAGCCAAAAGAAGATATGGAGGATTCAAGGATTTGAAAGCTCATAATCCTTGTTTATTAGAATTAGAATCTGGTGAATCAATCTTAGAGCTGCCTATAAATTACATTGAGGTTTTTAATAAACGTATTATTTATTCAGGAGGAGGTTATTTTAGAGTTATGCCATATAACATTATAAAAAAAATGTTATCTCAGAAAGATAGATATAATATGACTTATTTTCATCTTAGAGATTTTGATATTCACCAAAAAAAAGAGATTAATATGAGTTATTTTATGAATTATTCTGGAATAAATGGAGCCTATGAAAAGTTTGAGAAAATGATTAAAGAAAATGAATTTGTTGATGTATCTTCTGCCATTGATCAGATAAATATTGACGAAATAATAAAAATTAAAATATGATTTATAATAACCATATCAAACGTTTTTTAGACTTTATAATAACCTTTTTAGGTTTTATAATTTTATCACCAGTTTTTCTAATAGTTACGATTGGGTTATTTTTTGCAAATCAAGGGAAACCATTTTTCTTTCAAAAGCGTCCAGGTAAAGATGAACGAATTTTTAAAATCATCAAGTTTAAAACCATGAATGATAGAAAAGATGCACAAGGTTATTTATTACCTGATGCTGATCGGTTGACAACTATTGGTAAATTTGTTAGAAAAACTTCTTTGGATGAAATTCCGCAGTTGCTAAATGTATTAAAAGGAGATATGAGTTTAATAGGACCTCGTCCTTTATTACCTGAGTATTTACCAATGTATTCAGAGAAACATAAGAAGAGACATAATGTTAGACCAGGAATAACAGGACTTGCACAGGTAAAAGGAAGAAATACAATGAGATTTTCTGAAAGGTTTGATAATGATGTCTTTTATGTTGATAACTTATCTTTTTCATTGGATGCGAGGATAATATTTATGACAATAAATTCGGTATTATTTAAATCGTCTACTATAGTAAATGGCCAAACTGTAGATGATATAGATGATTTAGGAGTTAGTAGAAATTTAAGTAGTAATCATTTTAAGAAAAAATAATTTTATGAATATAAGAGGGAAAAAAGTTGTGTTAAGAGCAATAGAAGAGAGAGATTTAGAACTTTTACATAAATGGTCCAATGATCCTGAAATCAATTATATGTTAGGAGGATGGCATTTTCCATCAAGTATGCAAGACCAAGAAAAATGGTTTACTTCTCTTTCTATGGGAAGTGTTAACCAGCGTTTTGCAATAGATACTCCAGATTTAGGCCTGATTGGTATGGCTAACTTGGTAGATATAAACTGGAAAGATAGAAATGCATTTCATGGAATGTTACTAGGGGATAAAGAAATGAGAGGTAAAGGGTACGGAGTCGATACAATAATGGCAATTAATAAGTATGCTTTTGAGGAATTGGGTTTAATGAGAATAAATGGGTCAATGATTTCATATAATCAACCTTCTATTGGTGTTTACACAAAAAAATGCGGTTGGCAAGTTGAAGGTGTTAAGAAGAATCATTATTTTAGAAAGAATCAATGGTGGGATCAAGTTGTTGTTGGAATAACAAGTGACGACTATTTTAAATTGTTAGAAAATAATAATTACTGGGAGAAATAATGAGAAAGAAAGAGTTTGGCTCTGAATTTCACTTTTGTGACAAAGATTTTATATTAAAAAAACAAGAGAAAGTTTTTTTTGATGATAAAAATTTTTCTTGTTTCCTTTCAGGAAGATCTTCACTATATGCATTATTAAAACAAGGGATAAAAGAACTTGGTTGGAAAAAGGTTTATGTTCCCTCATATTACTGTCAGGATGTAATTGAAAATTTACCTGAGCTTGGTATTGAGGTAATTATTTTTCATTTTAACCCCCAAAAAACATTGTTGGATATTGATTTTTTTGAAGATGATAAGAGTAGTGTATTCATTAATGTTAATTATTTTGGAATAGTTATGCCTAATATTGGTTTATTCAAAAACATGACAATTGTTGATGATTTAACACATGACTTGTTATCAATAAAGGAAAGTTCTTCTGATTATGTTTTTGCATCGTTAAGAAAACAGTTACCAATACCTCTTGGGGGTGTTTTGTATTCTCCCAAAAAGTATAAACTTCCTACGGGAATAGAAAGTGTCAAAGGAGATGAAACAGCAGAATATAAAACATTAGGAATGTTTTTAAAGAGAGAATATTTAGAAAATAGATTTCATAATAAAGACTTCTTTAGAAATTACTATGTAAAAGCAGAAAAGCAATTAACATCTCTTTATAAAGATTTTGCTTTGCCTGTTTTAGTAAAAAATATATCAGATGGATTGGCTGTTGAGAGAATAATCAAAAAAAAGGAATCAAATATTAAATTGTGTTCAAAACAGTTAAAGGATTTTAATGATTTTTTGATTAGTTCAAATGAAAAGGCATTGGGAATTTTACTTTTATTTAATTCAAGTAGTGAAAGAGATTTTATTCGAAACAAATTAATAGAAGTTAATGTTTATCCAGCAATTTTGTGGCCAAATCAGAAAACAGAACTAGATATTAACTATCAAAATAGATTTCTGTTTTTACATGTAGATTTTAGATATTCCAAAGAAGATATTATTTACATAACGACAGCATTAAAAAAATCAATTCAAGAATGTCAGAAACAAAAATTATAAGACTAACAGAAGAATCATGGAAAGAGTATGTTAATGCATCATTTGTTCATGATTTTTACCATACTTCATCTTATAATAAATTAGAAAAAGAAGGTGAACCAATATTGTTTGTATATCAAGAAGATAATAATTTTATAGCTTTACCATTAATAATTAGAGAAATACCAGATACAGATTTATTTGATTGTACTTCAGTATACGGTTATGCTGGTGCAATATCAAATATTGATATCAATGCAATCTCCGAAGAGTTAAAAATTAGCTTTCAAAGTAAACTTAATGAATTTTTCGTAGAGAAAAAGATAATATCTGTTTTTTCAAGATTACATCCTATTTTAGAAAATGATAAATTAATAGAAGGTTTAGGGGGAATAGTTAGTTTAAATAAAACAATAGCGATTAATTTAACAATTAGTACTGAAGAGCAAAGAAGACAATATAGAAAATCAAATAAATACGAAATCAATAAATTGAAGAAAAATGATTTTGAAGTTGTTGAAGCAACTACAAAAGAAGAACAAGATGAATTTATTGAAATTTATTATGAGACAATGAAAAAAGTAGAAGCGAATGATAATTACTTTTTTCCAAAAGAATATTTCTATGAGTTTTTAAATAATAATTGTTTCGAAACAAAATTGTTACTTGCTAAAAAAGCAGGAGAAATTACAGCTGGAGCAATTTTTACAATTACAAATAAAATTATTCAATATCACTTAGCAGGAACAAAACAAGCTTTTGCAAGAGACACACCAATGAAACTAATACTTGATGAAGCTAGGTTATTAGGGAATGATTTAAATGCCGAGTTTTTACATTTAGGAGGCGGAGTTGGTGGTAGTGATGAAGATCCTTTATTTAGATTCAAATCTGGGTTTTCTAAAGAGAATTTCCAGTTTAAAATATGGAAGTATATAGTAAACAAAGAAAAATATGATGAGCTAGTTAGAAAAAAAGGTATTTCGACTGATAATAGTTCATTTTTCCCATTATATAGAGCTTAGATTATGGAAAAAAAAATATGGTTATCCTCTCCACACATGGGAGGTAGCGAACAAAAATATGTGCAAGAAGCATTTGATACCAATTGGGTAGCGCCTTTGGGACCTAATGTAAATGGTTTTGAACAAGATTTAGAGGGGTATGTTGGAGAGAATTCAAAAGTAGCTTGTTTAGCTTCTGGTACTTCTGCTTTGCATTTAGCGTTGATTTTAGCAGGGGTAGGCTATGGAGATGAGGTGTTGTGTCAAAGTATGACTTTTTCTGCTTCTGCTAATCCAATTACCTATCAAGGAGCTATACCTGTTTTTGTAGATAGTGAGAAAGATACTTGGAATATGTGCCCAAGTGCTTTAGAAGAAGCAATTGAGGATAGAATTGCTAACGGGAAAAAACCAAAAGCAATGATTGTAGTGCATTTATACGGAATGCCTGCTAAAGTGGGTGAAATTGTAGCGCTTTCTAAAAAATATGATATAGCCTTAATTGAAGATGCCGCTGAGGCGCTTGGATCAACCTATAAAGGGCAAAAATGTGGCACGTTTGGTGATTTCGGAATTTTATCATTCAACGGGAACAAAATAATTACAACTTCAGGAGGTGGAGCTCTGGTGTGTAAGAATGAAGAGGATAAACAGAAAGCAATTTTTTTAGCAACCCAAGCACGTGATAATGCCCCTCATTACCAACACTCACATATAGGATATAATTATCGTATGAGTAATATTGTAGCAGGTATTGGGCGTGGTCAAATGGAAGTATTAGATAAGCATATTGGTTATAGAAGAGCTAATAATCAGTTTTATCAAGAAGTATTCAAAGATGTAGAAGGTGTTACTGTCTTAACAGAACCAACATCAGAATATTTCTCAAACCATTGGTTAAGTGCTGTAGTTATAGAGGAAAGTAAAACAGGTTTTTTAAGAGAAGAGTTACGTTTAGCTTTAGAAAAAGAAAATATTGAGTCTCGTCCCTTATGGAAACCAATGCACTTACAGCCTGTTTTTAAAGATTGTAAATATTATGGAACCAATGTCTCAGAAAAGCTATTTGAAGATGGGTTATGTTTACCTTCCGGTTCTAATTTAACTGATGAAGATAGAGTTCGAATAAAAGATGTAATCTCGAACATGTTAAAATAATGAAAAAAATACTAGTAACAGGAGGTTTAGGTTTTATTGGTTCACATGTGGTGGTTGAGTTACAAAACGCAGGTTTTGACGTGGTGATTATCGATGATTTATCTAATTCTAAAATTGAAGTATTAGAACAAATTAATGAGATTTCCAATGTTAAACCAGACTTTTATCAGGTAGACTTACGAGATAATAAAGCAGTACATAGCTTTTTTAATGAGAATGTAATTGATGGAGTAATACATTTTGCTGCTTTTAAGGCTGTAGGAGAAAGTGTTCAAAAGCCATTGGATTATTACGAGAATAATATCAATGCCTTAGTGTATCTGTTACAAGAAATGAAAGATCGAAACATTGATCATTTTATCTTCAGTTCATCGTGTACTGTATATGGACAAGCAGATGAATTGCCTATTACAGAAGGAGCACCTATTAAGCCAGCGGAGTCTCCTTATGGGAATACCAAACAGATAGGAGAGGAGATTATAAAAGATAGTTGTAAGGCGTATAATATGAATGCCATAGCTTTGCGATACTTTAATCCTATAGGAGCACATAAATCTGTAAAAATTGGAGAATTACCATTGGGGGTTCCTCAAAATTTGATTCCATTTATCACACAAACAGCGGCAGGAATTAGAGAGGAATTAGCAGTTTTTGGAGATGATTATCCAACTCCAGACGGGACAGCCATTCGTGATTATATTCATGTAGTTGATTTAGCAAAAGCGCATGTAAAAGCTTTGGAACGTTTATTGAATAAAGAAAATGAAGAAAATTTCGAATTTTTTAATGTAGGTACAGGAAAAGGAAGCTCTGTAATGGAGATTATAAAAACTTTTGAAAAGGTTACCCAACAATCGTTAAATTATAAAATAACTGATAGAAGAGAAGGGGATATTACAGCGGTGTATGCAGATACTACAAAAGCTAATAAAGTATTAGGTTGGAAACCTCAAGAGACACTAGAAGAAGCGTTGCTTTCAGCTTGGAAATGGCAACAAAAACAGTAATAATAAGAAACTTGTCATTTCGACTGTAGGGAGAAACCTTTAGCTTCAGCGTAGCTAAATCTTAAAGTTGTGAGTTACTCCTTTTAATAAGATTTCTCACATTCGTTATCATTCAGTTCGAAATGACTTTTTGTTTGTTATTTTGATTGAAAGGAGAGAATTTCTTTTTCAAAGAATAGGATGCAAAAGCTTCGAGATTTAGGCGTGAAACGCCGCGAAGTTTTGCGTACGGTTCTGCGCAGCAGAAATTCCTATTGAAAAAGTGTGCTTTTTTGATTCGTTTTTTGGACAAGCAAAAAATGAATGGGGAGTAAAAATAAAAGCTCGTTATTGCGATTCCGACACATCGGGAAAAGCAATCTTTATATTAATAGTTTGAGATAAACAGATTACTTCAGTAGTATCGTTCTTCTTAATGACAAAGGGGAAAAGAAAAGGATATGTCATTTCGACCGTAGGGAGAAACCTTTAGCTTCAGCGTAGCTAAATCTTAAGGTTGTGAGGAGTTACTCCTTTTAATAAGATTTCTCACATTCGTTATCATTCAGTTCGAAATGACTTTTTGTTTGTTATTTTGATTGAAAGGAGAGAATTTCTTTTTCAAAGAATAGGATGCAAAAGCTTCGAGATTTAGGCGTGAAACGCCGCGAAGTTTTGCGTACGGTTCTGCGCAGCAGAAATTCCTATTGAAAAAGTGTGCTTTTTTGATTCGTTTTTTGGACAAGCAAAAAATGAATGGGGAGTAAAAATAAAAGCTCGTTGTTGCGATTCCGACACATCGGGAAAAGCAATCTTTATATTAATAGTTTGAGATAAACAGCTTACTTCAGTAGTATCGTTCTTTTTAATAACAAAGGGGAAAAGAAAAGGATATGTCATTTCGACCAAAGGTAGAAATCTTTAGGTTCAACGTAGCTAAATCTTAAAGTTATAAGTGATTCTATTTGATAAGATTTCTCACATTCGTTATCACTCAGTTAGAAATGACGTTTTGTTTGTCATTTCTGTAAAGAAAAACCTTTTGATTCAGCATAGTTAAACTGAAAGGATGGATAATCAATAATTAAGAACTCTAAATTCCTCACTAAAAACTAAAAATTGAGAACTTCATCCCCCCAATAGTTTATTTTTTCTATACTTTAGCAATACCATAAAGAGGTATATATAATTTAACCCATTTTTATATTGGTTTATTTGACAAGAATATATGTCAGTTCGAGTGATTCCGATAATAAATCGGAATAGTATCGAGAACATTTTACGGGAAAAATTTGATCAGATTGATAAAATTATCTCAAAATACACTAAGGATTAAGTTGTTTTAGAATCAACGAACAATTCAAAATTTCGTAATTCATAAATCAAAATTGTACTACATGAAAGGCATTATACTAGCAGGCGGGTCAGGAACGAGGTTATATCCTATTACTAAAGGAGTAT
Source organism: Tenacibaculum sp. FZY0031 (assembly GCF_036350695.1). Taxonomy (NCBI): domain Bacteria; kingdom Pseudomonadati; phylum Bacteroidota; class Flavobacteriia; order Flavobacteriales; family Flavobacteriaceae; genus Tenacibaculum; species Tenacibaculum sp. FZY0031. Next base: position 258,854 of record NZ_JAZDVY010000007.1, on the reverse strand, counting down.
CTAAACAGTTGCTTCCAGTATATGATAAACCGATGATTTATTATCCACTTTCAGTATTGATGTTGGCTGGTATTCGAGAGATTCTGATTATTTCTACTCCTGATGATCTTTCAAGTTTTAAAAAGTTATTAGGCGATGGAAGTGAGTTAGGAATACGCTTAAATTATGCAGAGCAACCTTCTCCAGATGGATTAGCGCAAGCATTCATCATTGGTGAAGAATTCATTGGAGGTGATGATGTTTGTCTTATTTTGGGAGATAATATTTTTTATGGCCATGGATTGCCTGAAATGCTACAATCCGCAATATATAATGTAGAAAAAGAAAAGAAAGCAACCATTTTTGGGTATAATGTAAAAGATCCTGAACGTTATGGAGTGGTAGATTTTGATACTAGTGGAAATGCCATTTCGATTATCGAAAAACCTGAAAACCCGAAATCTAATTATGCGGTGGTTGGATTGTATTTTTATCCAAATGATGTGATTCAAGTAGCGAAAAATGTAAAACCATCAAACAGAGGAGAGTTAGAAATCACTTCTGTAAACCAGTATTATTTAGAAAACGAACAGTTAAAAGTTGAATTAATGGGACGTGGTTTTGCTTGGTTAGATACAGGAACACATGATTCTTTGTTAGAAGCAAGTCAATTTATTGAAACTATTGAAAAGCGTCAAGGTTTAAAAGTAGCTTGTATAGAAGAAATAGCGCTCTATATGGGGTATATCAATAAAGGACAAGTCAGAAATTTAGCAAAACCTTTGAAAAAAAATAGCTACGGACAATACTTATTAAACTTAGCAAAAGAGAAACAATGATTTTTACGAAGACTGAAATTCCTGAAGTAGTTGTTATTGAACCAAAAGTTTTTGGAGATCAAAGAGGGTATTTCTTTGAATCGTTCAATCAAAAAGAATTTGAAAATAATATTGGGGACATAAATTTTGTGCAAGATAATGAGTCAAAATCGACTTATGGAGCTTTACGAGGACTACATTTTCAAAAACCACCTTTTGCTCAAGCTAAACTAGTGCGTTGTATTCAAGGAAAAGTATTGGATGTAGTGGTTGATGTTCGAAAAAACTCCCCTACCTATGGTAAACATATAGCGGTAGAGTTATCTGAAGAAAATAAAAAACAAGTATTTATTCCAAGAGGTTTTGCGCACGGGTTTGTAACCTTATCCAAAGAAGCTGTTTTTGCATACAAAGTAGATAATTGGTATGCTCCTGAATACGATGCTGGAATTATATGGAACGATACTACGTTGAATATTGATTGGAAAATTGATCCTGAAGACGTAATACTTTCTTCAAAAGACCGACAACTTTCTACTTTTATAGAGTTAAAAACTCCGTTTATTTATTAGTAACTTTGAGTTTATATACTAAACTTTCATGAGGAATATATTAATTACAGGAGGAGCTGGCTTTATAGGCTCTCATGTGGTGCGATTGTTTGTAAATAACTATCCAAACGATCACATAATAAATTTAGATGCGTTAACCTACGCAGGAAATCTAGAAAACTTAAAAGACATTGAGCATCAATCAAACTACACCTTTATAAAAGGAGATATTTGCGATGAAGATTTGGTGAAAGAATTGTTTTCTACCTATTCAATTGATAGAGTTATTCATCTAGCAGCAGAGTCGCATGTAGATCGTTCTATAACAGATCCTTTATCGTTTGTTAAAACAAATGTTTATGGAACGTTGAGTTTATTAGAAGCAGCTAAAAATAGTTGGAAAGACAATTTTGAAGGAAAATTATTTTATCATATTTCTACAGATGAGGTATATGGTTCTTTAGGAAAAGAAGGCTTCTTTTTAGAAAACACAGCGTATGATCCGCATTCTCCTTATTCAGCATCCAAAGCATCTTCAGATCATTTTGTAAGAGCATATTATAATACTTACGGATTACCCATTATAATTTCGAATTGTTCTAATAATTATGGCTCACACCAATTTCCTGAAAAACTAATTCCGTTATTCATCAATAATATTTGTAATAATAAATCCTTGCCTGTATATGGAAAAGGAGATAATGTTAGAGATTGGTTATATGTAGAAGATCATGCTAAGGCAATTGATGTTATTTTTCATAAAGGAAAATTAGGTCATACCTACAATATAGGAGGCTTTAATGAATGGAAAAATATTGATTTGATCAAAGTATTGATAAAAACAGTAGATAAGCTCCTTGGAAGAGAAGAAGGTACTTCAGAAAAGTTAATTACCTATGTAGCCGATAGAGCGGGCCATGATTTTCGTTATGCTATAGATTCTTCAAAATTGAAGAATGAATTAGGATGGGAACCATCTTTACAGTTTGAAGAAGGACTCAAAAAAACAGTCAAATGGTATTTGGAAAATGAAGATTGGGTTCAACATGTAACCAGCGGAGCGTATCAAAAATACTATCAACAAATGTATGAGTAGAAAACAAACTATTACAAAAAATATAAAAAACACTTTTTGTTAAACCGAGCCTGTCGAAGTTTATTAGTCGTGATATAATTTTAAGAGAGAAACTCTCTTTTTCATAAGAATAGTACTCAGAAGCTTCCAGATTCAGGTGAGAAACGCCGTGAAGTTTTGTGTATGGTTTATTAAAAAAGTGTGCTTTTTTGATTCGTTTTTTGGACAAGCAAAAAAAGAATGGAATAAAAAAATAAATACCCGTCATTGCGAACCCGATACTTCGGGAGAAGCAATCTGTGAATAGTATAAATAAAAAACCGAAACTACATAAATTAGTTTCGGTTTTTTATTTATATGTATTCTAGGTATTTATCTTAACCTACTTAAACTTAAGTCTCTATTGTATTTTACGATAAATAAACCTTCATTGGTGCTACTTCCAAATGTTTTTTTATGGTAGTCGAATTTATTCTCTACACGTAAAGAAACCCCTTTTTTAAAGGTGCTTGTAAGGTCTTCACCCGAAGCTAAACGCATTAAAATGTCATAGGTAATATCAAAACCTTTGACAGCATAATCAGAAGGAATGGTATTGTTCTTTTCTAAATATTTTTTATTAAAAGCCTTCGTTTCTATAGCATCTTCATCAGTATAAGTATTTGAAACAAAGGTAAAATTAATACCAGCAAGTTTGTTATTGTCTATCCTATCATAAGCACTTCCTTTACCTGTTGTAAATACTTGTACTTTTATATTGTCTGGTAAGCTTATCATACTATTTAGAGCGTCTGCAACAACTACATTATCTTCAGAAGCAAATATGACCCAATTGTGTCTTTTTGTGGTCATTTTACTGGTAAAACGATCTCTTTTAATATACCCATCTTTAGGTTTTAAGATGTGTACTTCACTGATACTATCATGTTTTTTTAATTCAGATACAATTTTGGAAACTAAATTATTAGTACTGTTTTGATCATCGCTTACTACAAAAATCTCTTGATCTTGGTAGCTATCTTTCAGAAAAGAAGTTAAGTACGCTGCATACCTACTTTTTTCAGGAGAAGTTTTAACCAATTTTGAGGATGAAAATTTATCTTGTTTGCTTGAGTAATGAGGGAAAATTACAGGAGCCCTTACGCCAGCTGCAACAATTTCAGCTTTATCTGAATAAAAAGGACCTATAACAACATCTGTATTTTCAAGTTTGTTATCATTTAGTATAGTTGCAATATTTTCTCCTCTATTTCCAGTATCAAAAACATCAACATATACGTTTACTCCTTGTTTTTGAATAGAGTCAATGGCAATTTCTGCTCCTAAATAAAAATCAGTAACCATATTAGCTAATTGGTTGTTTTCAAAAATATCGTTACTAGATTTTTCTTTATATTCACTTGCTTTAAAAGGTAGTAAAATAGCAAGGTTTATTGAAGCGTCTTCTTGAATATAATCTTTGTAAAAAGAATAATTTTCAGCTTCATTAACCTCTTCAATAGGTTTAATTTTTAATAACTGTCCTATAGATAATTTGTTGTCGGCTAAATCGGGATATTCAGGATTCAACTGTATTAAATCCTCTTTAGAAACATTATAAAAACGAGTTAAACTGTATATAGTTTCTTTGCTCTTTACAGTATGCGTTAAGAACTTTTCTAAAACCTCTTTTTTATTAATAGTAATTGTTTTCTTTATTTCCTTGACCTTTAAAACCTGACCGATACTAAGGTTATTACTTTGAATATTAGTATATTCTGGATTGAATTTGATTAAGTCATCTTTAGTAATGTCATATTGTTTAGTAATACGATATACTGTTTCACCTTTTTGTACTATATGCGTTTCATATTCCACAATGGTTTGTTGAAAGATAGTATCTTTAGCTATTTCATAACCATCTTTAGAAATAGTTTCTTCGTTAGTGGTGTCTGTACTAATAGTTTCTTCTTCAGGAGAAGAAGTAGTAGATGAAGAAGTACTTTTTTTTATTTTAGGATTTGGAATTACTATTACTGTATTTGCTTCTGGACGTCTTCCAACATCGGGATTTAAGCGTAATAAATCTTTTGTTTTCATGTCCAAACGATTCGCAATGTCTCGCATCGTTTCTCCTTCTTGGATTTTGTACGAAACGTAACGTTTTTGCTGACCACAAGAAACGGTAAAAGTTAAAATACAAACTAATAGTAAAAACTGTAATTTCTTCATCTACTCTTTTTTTGAAATTAATAATGGATTTTTATTCCCATTCAATTGTTGCTGGTGGTTTAGAGCTAATATCATATACAACTCTATTTACACCTTTTACATTATTTATTATTTTATTTGATGTTTTTTGTAAAAATTCATAAGGTAAATTAACCCAATCTGCTGTCATACCATCTGTACTTTCTACAGCTCTTAAGGCAACTACTTTTTCATAGGTTCTTTCATCTCCCATAACCCCAACAGAGTTTACAGGTAATAAAATAGCACCTGCTTGCCATACTTTATCGTATAATCCACTTTCTTTTAAACCATTGATGAATACAGCATCAACTTCTTGTAAAATACGAACTTTTTCTGCGGTAATATCACCTAAAATTCTAATAGCCAAACCAGGGCCAGGAAAAGGATGACGACCTAATAACTCTTTGTCGATTCCCATAGAAGCACCTACACGACGTACTTCATCTTTAAAAATCATGCGTAGAGGCTCTACTATTTTCAATTTCATAAAATCAGGTAAACCACCTACGTTGTGATGACTTTTAATTGTTGCCGAAGGCCCACCGTTTACAGAAACTGATTCAATTACATCTGGATAAATCGTTCCTTGAGCTAGCCATTTAGCATCTTCTATTTGATGTGCTTCATCATCAAAAACATCAATAAAAACTTTACCAATAGCTTTACGCTTTGCTTCTGGGTCACTTAATCCCGCAAGTTCTTCCAAAAAACGTGCCGAAGCATCTACTCCTTTAACGTTTAATCCCATACCTTCGTATTGCTTTAATACGTCAGTAAACTCATTTTTTCGTAACAATCCGTTGTTAACAAAAATACAGTGTAAATTACTTCCTATAGCTTTGTGTAGTAAAACTGCTGCTACGGTAGAATCTACACCTCCTGATAATCCTAAAACAACTTTATCATTACCTATTTTTGCTTTTAGCTCAGCAACCGTTTCGTCAACGAATGAATCTGGTGTCCAAGTTTGGGCTACTCCTGCTATATTAACTAAAAAGTTTTGTAATAATTGTTTTCCATCAGTAGAATGATATACTTCTGGATGAAATTGAATAGCATAGGTAGTCTCTCCTTCAATTTTGTATGCAGCATTTTCTACATCATGAGTACTTGCTAACAAAGTTCCGTCTGTTGGTAACTCCTTAATTGTATCGGAATGGCTCATCCAAACTTGACTCCCTTCTGAAATATTATTAAAGAACTCTTCACCTTCTTTAATAAAAGATAAATTTGCTCTACCATATTCACGAGTATTAGAAGGAGCAACTAAGCCACCAGAAAAATGTGCTAGATATTGTGCTCCATAGCACACTGCTAATAATGGTTTTTTACCTCTAATTTCAGATAAGTCTGGATGAGGAGCTTCTTCGGAACGAACTGATGATGGACTTCCAGAAAGGATTACAGCTTTAAAATCGTTTAAGTTTTGTGGTATTTTGTTGTAAGGATGAATTTCACAATAGATGTTTAATTCCCTTACGCGGCGCGCAATTAACTGTGTGTATTGCGATCCGAAATCTAATATAAGTACGTTGTGTTGTTGCATGCGCAAAAATAGTACTTACATTTTAGATTTGCGAGAATATTTAGTAAGAAATTGTACCACTAATAAACTTTAATACTTGTACACAATTGCATTGATGTTCATACCAGCACCTACCGAAGCAAGTATAATAACATCCCCTTTTTTTACTTCTTGATTTTCAATAGCGCCTTTCAAAACTAAATCGAGTAGGGTTGGGACTGTCGCTACCGAACTATTACCTAATTTATGAATGCTCATAGGCATTATTCCTTCAGGTATTGGTTTTTTGTACAAACGATAAAAACGCTTAATAATAGCTTCATCCATTTTTTCATTAGCCTGATGAATGAACACTTTTTTTACTTCATCGATCGATTTTCCGCTTTTATCTAAAGCAGTTTGCATTGCTTTTGGAACATTGGTCAAAGCAAATTCATAAATTTTTCGCCCATGCATTTTTATATAACGCACATCGTTATCCTTATTTTTATCATTAGAATTTCCGAAGAATAGGTAATAAGCTTCTTCTTTAGTAAAAGTTTGTGAAGCATGACTTAAAATTCCACTATCGCCTTTATCCGTAGCTTCAACGATACAAGCACCAGCGCCATCGCTATAAATCATAGAGTCGCGATCGTTTACATCAACAACTCTCGATAAAGTTTCTCCACCAATAACCAAACATTTTTTAGCAATCCCCGCTTTTATAAATGCCTGTGCTTGAATAACACCTTCAACCCAACCAGGGCAACCAAATAAAATATCGTAGGCAACACAATTTGGGTTTTCTATTTGTAATAAATGTTTTACACGAGTAGCCAAACTTGGAAGAATATCGCTTTGAATAGCATCCTTTTTAACATCTCCAAAATTATGAGCAAAAATGATGTAATCTAATTCTTCTGGATCAATATTAGCATCTTCAATTGCTTTTTTAGCAGCAAAAAAGCCAAGATCTGAGGCTTTGTATACTGGTTTGGCATAACGACGCTCTTCAATACCTGTTATGGACTTGAATTTTTCAATAATTACAGGATTTGAATTATAAAAGGACGATCCATCAGCATTTAAAAATAAGTTATCATTAAATTGATTGTTTTCTTTTTTTATTGATGGAATGAAGGAACCTGTTCCTGTAATTACCGATAGTTTCATTAGAAATACTAATTTTTAAGGTTGAGTAATTACAAATAAAACATTTTTATTACCGATAACCTCTTTATTTACAGTCATTTTTTTAGAATTACGATATTCTTAAAAAATAAAGGAGCTTTTGTTTTTTTATAAACACAAGTGAGCTTTTTTTATGATTCTTATGCTTGGGGGTTATAAATAGGAACTGTCAAAGGAAAATGGTAATAAAGAAAGTAGTGATTCGGTTTTTATAATTTGACCAACTTCTCCCATAAAAATTATCTCAATAGAGTGCTGTTGATTTATTTCATATTCTGATAATGTTTGGCGGCATGCACCACAAGGACCAACAGGTTTGTTTACTGTTGCGTTTTCAGATGCTGCTGTTATGGCTATTTTTTGTACTCTCATGTTTGGAAATTCAGAAGCTGCTTTCCAAATAGCAACACGCTCAGCGCACATACCAGAAGGGTAGGCAGCACTTTCTTGATTATTTCCTAAAATAATTTTTCCGTTATCAAGTAGCACTGCTGCACCCACATTAAATTTAGAGTAGGGAGCATAAGCTTTTTGCCTTGCTTCAACAGCTTTTTCCATTAAAAGAGCATCCTCAGTTGACAACTGTGAAACATTATTGTATAAAGTGGCTGTAGTGGTAATATCTATTTTCTTCATCGTAAATAAATTAGTCAAAAAAAGCAGCCGGTAAGACTGCTTTTGTATTCTGAATACGAATTTATAAAAAAAATACTATTTTTTAATATACTTCATATAGTTCTCCTAAATCAAAGGATAAAGAAAAACGCAATGTATTTTCTAACGGGTTGTTAACAGCTGCTGTATTTATTAGATAAGATAAATCTAAAGTAAAAGCTCTTGCAGTAAATCCTGTACCTAAAGTAAAATACTGACGTTGTCCTTTTTCTTCACTTTCATGAAAATAACCAGCTCTTACAGCAAAGGCATTGTTGTATAAGTATTCAGCACCTAAGGCCCAAGTTGTTTCTTGTAATTCCTCACTAAAACTTCTATCCCCTAAAGAAGTAAACATTCCTTCGAACCAACCTCTTTCAGAATTAGGACTAGAAGGAACCAATAGTTTTGTGAATTCTAAGTTAAGCCCCAAAATATTTCTATCATCAAATATAAAGTCAAAACCACCACCGATTTTAGCATTGGTCGGGATAAAGTTTGGAACTCCAGGGCTGTATTCAACTTTCGGACCAATATTGGCGATGTTAAAACCTAATCGGTAACGTCCGTTAAAGCTTCCAAAGTTTTCTTCTTTAGATTGGTAATAACCAGAAACGTCAACAGCAAAAGAATTCACGGCTTCAAGATTAGAATCATTGCTTCTTATTTTGTAATTAGAATGAATGTACTTTAAGCCAATTCCCATAGAAAAAGTTTCACTCAACTTTAATGAATATATACCAGTAATAGCCAATTCATTAGGGTTTTCTGTTCCGTTAGGATCACCATCTGTAGTTGTTAAATTCACTTCTCCAAGAGAAAAATACTTTAAATCAACTCCCCAAGCTGATTTTTCACTATATCTATTAACATACGAACCTCCACCAACAAAAATATCGTCCGTTAAGTTTCTAAGCCAAGGCGTATAGTTAAGTCCTATGCTTATTCTGTTTTGATTAAATGCAGTTTTTGCAGGGTTGTGAAAGATGGAAAAGGCATCTGACGATGTAGCAACTCCAATATCTCCCATACCACCAGCACGAGCATCAGGTGTAATCAATAAAAAGGGCATTGCCGTGGTATTTATTGATGTTTGGGCTTGCGCTTTATTTTGAAGGGTAAAGCACACAAAAAATAATACGATAGATAATTTTTTCATGTAAAATTTGATTAATTGTTTAGCAAATATATAATTTTTTGGGGGAGTTAGTAATTAATAGCTTTTTTTAAACTTTTGGTAATACAAAATCTAAAAGTTTATCTATTAGTTTAATAAGGTAACGATATTACGGAGATAATATTATACGACATTGTTAGAATTAAAAAGAAATTATTTTTACCGTTAAATATTAAAATTTAATAGTCTACATTTTAATCTTTTTCTTAGATTCGTAATACTAAAGTATAAAAACTGTCGTTTGTAATCTTGCATAGACAAGGTAACTAAATACGAATTTATAGATAAATTAGTTGTAAGGAATTAGAAATATTGTAAATTGCGACACCCTTAAAAAACAGTTAAAAATACATGAAAAGTACGTTGAAATTATTTAGTTTATTAGCGATCACTGGTTTATTAATTACTTCTTGTAAGAGTAATGGAGGTGGGTCGAGTAAATCTTCATTAACTGGTTGGAACTTTAATGATCCTAATTATGGAGGTTATTTGAAGGGAGAGTACAAAGAAGGAAAAAATGTTCCTCCGGGAATGGTACATATTGAAGGAGGTACCTTTACTATGGGATTGGTACAAGATGATGTTATGTTTGATTGGAATACAACCCCTCAAAAAATGCACGTTCGTACTTTTTACATGGACGAAACAGAGGTAACTAATGCTGAATACGGACTATTCATGCAATACACCAAAGATGTATTCTCTCCAGAAGATCCTCAGTTTAAAAATATTTATCCATCTATTTTACCAGATACATTAGTTTGGAGAAAAGGATTGGGGAATACTAATTTGTTGTCAGAAAGTTATTTAAGACATCCATCTTATGCAGAATATCCTGTGGTAGGTGTTAGTTGGATACAGGCAAACAAGTATTGTAAATGGCGTACAAATGCTGTGAACTTAAAAATTTTAATGGACAAAGGAGTTATCAAAAATATATTTAAAGAAGATTCTGTAAGCTTTAAAGGCGAAAACAATTTTGATACGGACACTTATTTAACAGATCCATACGCTATTTTCGATGGAGATTCAACAATCTATAAAAAAGGAATTCCTGTACCAAGAGTAAAAGGAGAACCAAAACCAGCTAAAGGAACTTTTACAGGTAGACAAGTTACCTCTTCAGATGGTATTTTATCTCAAAAATTTAGACTGCCAACAGAGGTTGAGTGGGAATATGCTGCAAAAGCTATTTTTGAAAATCGTGAATATAACAACATTAGAGGTAGAAAGAAATATGCTTGGAGTGGAAAATATACTCGTGATCGAGATAAGAGAAGAAGAGGAGATCAGTTAGCCAACTTTAAACAAGGAAAAGGGGATTATAGTGGTATTGCAGGATGGAGTAGTGATGGATCGGATATCCCAAATGCGGTAAGAAGTTACCCTCCTAATGCATTTGGACTATATGATATGTCTGGTAATGTTTCAGAATGGGTACAAGATGTTTATCGACCAATTATAGATTCAGAAGCAAATGACTTTAACTACTTTAGAGGTAATATCTTTACTAAAAAGCTAATTAATGAAGATGGTAAAGTTGTTATAGTAGGTGATGGAGAAGTTCAGTACGATACTTTAGAAAATGGTCGAATAGTACCTAAAGATTTACCAGGAAGTGTTAAGTATATTCCTATTACAAAAGAAGATACTTATATGAGAAGAAACTATAACTTAGCGAACAATTCGAGTTTAGGTGATGGAGATCAAGCTTCTTCTAAGTTTTATGGATTGGATAAAGATCAATTAGATCGTTCGACAAGAATGTATAATTCTCCTCAAAAACCAGAAGCAGAGATAGATACTTTAGGAAATGTTATTAATAACTATAAATACGATGATAAGAGAAGAACAACGTTAATTAGTGATAAGTCTAGAGTATACAAAGGTGGTTCTTGGGCAGATAGAGAGTACTGGTTAGACCCAGCACAGAGAAGGTATTTCCCAGAATATATGGCAACAAATTACATTGGATTTAGATGTGCTACTGATAAAATGGGACCAATGGTTTTAAACAAAAGAAAAACCGCTATACCAGATAAAGTGAAATAATAATTGAACTTAAAATTATATTAGAACCTCATTGTATCTCAATGAGGTTTTTTATTTTTACAATATGAAGATAGAAGATTTATACGAACTGTATATCACTCATGGTTTAGTAGATACAGATACTAGAAATATTAGAAAGAATACACTTTTTTTTGCTTTAAAAGGTGAACAATTTAATGGGAATAAGTTTGCTGATGAAGCTATCAATAAAGGAGCCAGCTATGCAGTAATTGATGAAGCTGAGTATAAAACTTCAAAAAAGCAGATTCTAGTTAAAAATGTTTTAGAAACACTTCAAGAACTAGCAAATTATCACAGGAATCAATTGCAGGTTCCTATAATTGCTTTAACAGGAAGTAACGGTAAAACAACAACAAAAGAATTAATAAATGCTGTTCTTTCAACAACGTATAATACAACTGCTACTAAAGGAAACCTAAATAATCATATTGGAGTACCATTGACTTTATTGTCAATGAATAACACAACAGAGATAGGAATAATTGAGATGGGAGCAAATCATGCAAAAGAGATTGAGCTTTTATCAAAAATAGCAAATCCAGATTATGGATACATAACAAATTTCGGAAGTGCCCATTTAGAAGGTTTTGGTTCTCTTGAAGGAGTCGTTAAAGCCAAATCAGAATTATATGATTTTTTAAGAGCACACGGTAAAAAAGTTTTTGTAAATCCTAAAGATGCAAAGCAAGTAGCAAAAACAATAGGGATAGAAACAATTTCTTTTGAAGAAAGTATAAACTTTACAGAAGCAAATCCCTTTGTAAAGCTTTCGTATAAAAAAACAATGATATTAAGTAGTTTAATTGGAGCGTATAATTTTTCGAATATCTCAGCAGCTATCACCATTGGTAATTACTTTAAAGTACCCTTAGAACGAATAAAGAAGGCAATTGAAAGTTATGTTCCGTCCAATAACAGATCTCAAGTAATACACACCGATGCTAATAAAATAATTTTAGATGCTTACAATGCTAATCCAACAAGTATGGAAGCTGCTTTGGAGAGTTTCAGTAAACTACAAACTAACAATAAAACAATAATTCTAGGAGATATGTTTGAGTTAGGAGAATACAGCTCAAAAGAGCATCAGAACATCGTTAATCTGACAGAGAAATTGGGCTTAGAGCAGGCTTTTTTTATCGGAGAAAACTTTTACAACACACTTACGGAACATAAAAAGTTTAAGAATTTTTATGAATTTGAAGCGTACATAAAAAACAATCCAATAAATAATAGGACAATTTTAGTAAAAGGTTCTAGAGGAATGGCTCTAGAAAGAGCTGTAGCATTATTTTAAAAAAGAACTGTTTCGGTGGAAGTCCACTAAATTATCAATAGGGCGTTTAATTACTTTAGCAATAGATAAGTTGTTTTTTGAGGCAACATTGTCTAAAATGTCTTGAAAATAATAAGCAATTGATCCAATAAAATAAATAGGAGTTTGCTTATCCTTTTTAAAAGGAAGAATGCGATACTTAAAAAACTCTTGAATTCCTTTTTTGATTATTTTTCTAACATATTTTTCGTGCTTGTATTTTAGCATAAATTTAGCGAAAGAAGCTAAGTACATATTTGGATAAGGGTTTTTGTACAAATTCATTTTCACAACATCAGGATCAAGATCAAAAGAAGTTTTGAATGCTGAAGCCATTTTTTCAGGCATTTTATTATAGTAAAAATCACGTAATAGTGTTTTGCCAAAATAATTACCACTTGCTTCATCCATAATAGTGTAGCCTAATGAAGGGGCTGTTGTAATGATACTTTTACCATCATAAAAACAACTGTTAGAGCCTGTTCCTAAGATACAGACAATACCAGGAGTATTACCAGCACTTGCATAAACAGCTGCTAGAGTATCTTCAGAAACAAAAACAGTGGCTTTTTTAAATATTAATTTTAAAATGTGTTGTAAACTTTTTGCTGCTGTAGGACTTCCACAACCAGCTCCGTAAAAATGAACTTCTAAGGCATCGTTTTGTACTTTTAATAAATCATCAGCATTATTAATGGTGCTAAGCATTTCTTGTTCTGTGAGTACAGAAGGGTTTAAACCAAGTGTAGTAGTTCTAAAAAGTTCTTCTTTAGCACTACCCAGAGCAATCCAATCAGCTTTGGTAGAGCCACCATCGGCAATTAAAATCATACAGTGTTTTTTATGAGTCAAATATATATTATCAAAATTAAATGACAATTGTTTAATTGTTTTAAACAAAAAGGAATAAAGTTTGTTATCGTATAGTAAGTTTATTAGTTTAAATTTGTAGAATATAAATATTTTACCTTATTATGTTTTTTTTCAAAAAAAAAGAAATTCCTTTAAAAGATGTTTTTCCTGATGGGTTTGTAGATATTCATTCACATTTACTACCAGGAATTGATGATGGAGCCAAGGATATAGCACATACTATTTCATTAATATCAAAAATGCATTCCTATGGAATTAAGAATTTTGTCACAACCCCGCATGTTTTAGGAGATGTTTACCCTAACTCAACTGAAATTATAAAAAATAAGTTAGAAGAAGTAAAAAGAGCTTTAAAAGAGAAGAAATTTGACGATGTTTCAATAAGAGCTGCGGCAGAATATATGATGGATGAACGTTTTGTAGAAAGACTCAAAGCTGATGATATTTTAGTTCTTAAAGATAATTACATACTCGTAGAAATGTCATATTTCAACGCACCCTATAATTTATATGATATACTATTTGAAATACAATTGAAAGGGTATAAACCTGTTTTAGCACATCCTGAAAGGTATAATTTTTACCATAATGATTTTCAAAACTTTTATAAATTAAAGAAATCTGGCTGTGTTTTCCAGTTAAATCTTTTATCCTTAACGGAACAATATGGGAAAGGAGTACAAAAGACTGCGCAAAAATTATTAAATGAAGGAATGTATGATTTTGTTGGTACAGACACGCATCACCATAATCATTTAAACCTATTACAGAAAATCGGAACGGTTAAAACAAAAAAACAAATTGAAAAATTATTAGATAACAATAAAATGTTTGCATAAAAAAAGGAAGCTTTTAAGCTTCCTTTTTTTATGTCGTAAATTAATGTTTAATTAGTGCTAACTAAATATCCTTTTATACCAAGGTCTGTTGCCTCCTTGACCTACTCCATAGCCATAGCCATATCCATATCCATAGCCATAGCCATAGCCGCGTTTTAAGTCGGTGTCATTTAAAATAATAGCTAAATTTTTAAGTTTTTTATCTCTGTAAAGAGTTTCAGGAATTATTAGCATGCGTTTATCCAAGTAGTTTGCTCTACTAACATATAGTACAATATCTGAGTACTTTGCAATCAGTAAAGTATCGGTTACTAAACTTACAGGAGCGGTGTCGATTATAACGTAATCATATTTAGCTTCCAAGGTCTTGAATAACAATTCTATTTTATTATTCATCAGTAATTCAGCAGGGTTAGGCGGAATCGTTCCTGAAGAGATTATGTCTAAATCAGGAATTTCTTCTATTGAAAACTTCAATGAATCTAATTCTATATTACTAGTAAGATAATTGGTAATTCCTTTTCTATCAGGAAGCTCTAAGTATTCAGTGATTTTAGGAGCTCTTAAATCCATACCTACTAAAATAACTTTCTTACCTGATAAAGATAAGGATGCAGCTAAATTAATAGAAGCAAAAGATTTTCCTTCTCCACTAGTAGTTGACGTGATAAAAATGGTTTGCCCTTTTTCATCTTTATCTTTATTTGGCATCATGAAATCCAAGTTCGTTCTTATGAGCCTAAAAGCTTCAGCAGTACTTGAACGTGCCCCTTCATTAATCACTATTTTTTCTTTAGTTTCAGAATGAGGGATATCACCTAAGAAAGGTATAGAAGTTAACTCTGTAATATCTTTTCTCGTGTGTACTTTAGTATCTAATAAATCTCTTAAATAAATTATGATAAAAGGAATTATTAATCCGAGAAGCAATGCTATTAGGTAGATAATTTTTTTCTTTGGACTAACGGGAATGTCAGAAGCATAGGCTTTATCAATAATTTTTGCATTAGGAACAGCGGTTGCTGTAAGAGAAATAGCAGTTTCTTCTTTCTTTTTTAATAAGTAAGAATACAAACCTGCTATAATTTCTTTTTGTCTTGCAATATCTAAAAACTCTCTTTCTTTAGATGGAATAGAAGAAATTTTGGTGTTAAATCGATTGGCTTCTCGCTGTAAACTATTGACTTTAATTTGCAAAGAGTTTACAGTATTTTCTAGGCTTCTTTTTAGAGAACTTCTTAAGCTAGTAAGGTTTTCTTGTACGTCTATAAGGACAGTGTTTTTAGATCCCGCACTTTTTTCTAAACGTTTTAATTGTGCCATTAACTGATTGTACTCGTTAATCGAGTTACCAATATTAGCATCTGACAAGCCTAAATTAGCTGGTAAATAATCATTCTTGTCTAATTCTTTATTTAAAGATTTAGCCAAGCTTAATTCTGTAGATGCCTCTATTAATTTTTTGCGATTCTCTGTATTAGTTTGTAAAACTAGTTGAGCTTCAGATTCAATATCAGTAATGTTGTTTTTATCTTTAAAAGTTTTGACATTATCATCAAGCCTTCCTAACTCTATTGCAACATTATTTAATCGTTCTGAAATGAAACCACTAGTTTTCTCAGAAACTTCCTTTTTGTCGTTTATTGCATCAAGGTTATATTGTTTTACTAATTCATCCAATACATCTTCGGCTTTTTCTTTTATGGAAGATTGTAATGATAGTCTTAAAACACTAGACTTTTTACTTACAGGAGATATGTTAATTCTATTTTGATAACTATCTATTACTTTTGTAATTGAACGAACTGAAATCTTTATGTTATCACCAATATTATTTAAATCAAATACGGAAGATTGCTCAATTTTAAATTCACCAAGCTTCTTGTCGATTATAGGTTGATCAAAATTATTTTCAGAAACTACGTTATTCTCAGAGTCTTTTAAACGAAATTTATCAGCAGATAAAATCTCTACATTAAACACGGTATCGATTTTATTTAAAATTTCAGAGGTAGAATCAATCGCAGTAAATTGAATGGGAGCATTTTTATAAACTTCAGATTCTTTAATTCGTCCCTCAGTTATATAAGATATATTTAAATTTAAGGTTTCTATAACATTTTTAATAAGTTTTCTAGATTTAATAATCTCTATTTCATTATCAATGTTTTTACTAGACCCTCCTACAATTCCTAAGTCTTCAAAGGCTGCGAGTTCTTCTGAGATACCCCCTTGTTTGTCGTTCTTTATTAAAATGGTAGTGGATGCATTATATTTAGATGTACTATATCTTAAATATAAAAAAGCCCCTATTAAAGTTAGGATTATCCCTAAAATAAACCATTTCCAGTGAATTAAGTATTTTTCTAATTCTGCTCTAATGTTAATAGTATCGTTTTCTTCTAACTGTGGAGAATATTGTTCGTTACTCATAGCTATACTATCTTGTAAGAATTGAAATTAATGAAATGATAACAGAACCTAGTGATATAAATAAGCCTGTATTCTTATTATAAGCCGCATCTTGAGATGAAGATTTATTTGGTTCTACATAAACTACGTCATTTTGTTGTAAATAATAAGCAGGAGAGTTGAAAATTTTATTAGAACGTAAATCTAACTTATAACTTTTTATTTGATTACCTTCTTCTCTTTTAACTTCAATAGTTCTAATACCAGACATGTTTAAGTCTCCTGCTAGCCCTACTGCCTCTAAAACAGAAATACGTTCATTAGGAATAGTAAACCTCCCAGGCATTTTCACATCGCCCAATACTGTAATAGAAAAATTAATTATTTTAATATTAACAGTCGGATTTTTAATATAATCAGGTGAAAGCTTACTCTTTAGCAAATCAATAGCTTCAGTTCTAGATAGTCCTGCTAATTTTAATTTTCCTAGAACAGGAAAGTCTATAAAACCATTATTATCAATTAAATAAGCTTGTTGTTGTGGAGTCCCTACAGCTCTATCTGTTGTAGTAGCAAAAGTTACAGCAGGTAAATTAAATGGTTTTACAGCTTCTAAGTCTAAAGCTGAAATAGTGATTTGGAGTAAATCGTCAGCTTTAAAAATAGTTTTATATGTTGTATTTGTTTTTGCTGGATCAACTTCATCTTTCTGAAAATACACAATGTCTTTTCTAGAGGCACATGAAGCTAAAGATAGGATTAGAATAGTTAAAACAATTTTTGAGAATCTTTGCATTGTTGAATTTTTTTGCGAAAGTACTAATTTAATTTTTGACAGTAGTATCTAATTTTTCGTAAATAGAATTGTTTGATATGTATTCAGGAACTATCTCCTTTATAAGTTGTACAGTTTTATGATTGTCATGTTGTTGGTTAGAAATGCATAAATCTTTAATCTTATTGATGATAAAATCATAATCTATTTTTTGATTTTTAGCAATCATAATTTTTTCATGATAGGTTGGAGTAGTATTCTCTCCATCAGCTAAAAGTTCTTCGTATAACTTTTCTCCTGGACGTAAACCAGTTATTTTTATATCAATATCATCAGGAAATTGTAAGCCTGATAAATGAATCATTCTTTTTGCGATGTCATATATCTTTACAGATTTTCCCATATCAAAGATATAAATCTCTCCTCCATTCCCCATTGTTCCTGCTTCCAAAACTAACCTACACGCTTCAGGTATGGTCATAAAATAACGAGTAATATCTTTATGGGTAACGGTTAAGGGACCACCATTTTCTATTTGACGTTTGAAAAGAGGGATGACAGACCCATTGGAACCTAATACATTACCAAAACGAGTCGTTGTAAATTTTGTTGCATGCTTATTATTAGAGTTACTCAAACAGCTTATATACATTTCTGCAACTCGTTTTGTGGCTCCCATTACATTGGTAGGGTTTACTGCCTTATCAGTTGATACCATTACAAAACGATCAACGTTATGTTTTATAGATAAATCTGCAACATTCTTTGTCCCTCCAATATTTATTTTTACAGCTTCGTAAGGACTCATTTCCATAAGAGGAACATGTTTATAAGCAGCAGCATGAAACACTTTTTGAGGTTTAAATTTTTCAAAAACTTCGTCCATTCTCTTATAATCTCTAACATCTGCGACAATTGAGGTGAAGTTTGTTCGTTCTTTTTGAATTAATTCTTGTTGAAGATCATACAATGGTGACTCAGCTTGGTCTACCAAAATCAAATGTTTATGATTATAAACACTTAATTGACGAGAAATCTCTGAACCAATAGAACCTGCTGCTCCAGTAACTAAAATTACTTTATTATTTACTTCTCTTTTTACAATAGGGTTGTCTATTGAAATTGGTTTTCTGTCTAGCAAATCTTCAATTCTAACTTGTTGAATTTGGTTCGCTTCTAAATCGCCATCAATCCATTTAGATAAAGGAGGAACAATTTTTACTTGAACGCCTAAGGCTAATAAGTTATCAGTAAG
This sequence comes from Tenacibaculum sp. FZY0031, assembly GCF_036350695.1. Classification (NCBI taxonomy): domain Bacteria; kingdom Pseudomonadati; phylum Bacteroidota; class Flavobacteriia; order Flavobacteriales; family Flavobacteriaceae; genus Tenacibaculum; species Tenacibaculum sp. FZY0031. Next base: position 240,128 of record NZ_JAZDVY010000007.1, on the reverse strand, counting down.
GTATAAAAGTTTTTCTGATTTAATATTTTGAATAGAAATTATGATTTCATCAATTTGTTTTTCTTTAATGAAGTTCTTATCAATATTTTTTCCGTTGTAAATTTTAATTCGGTCTAATTTTTTTCCAACTTTCTTAGGATCATCATCAATAAAACCTAAAACTTCATACTTGTTTTTTGTATCTCTGTTTAAAGCTCCATAGGTTATTAAACCAGAATCTCCAGCACCATATATTAAAACATTAGTAATAGATTTCAATTCTGTAGAAACAATTTCATAAAAAGCTTTAAAAACAAAGCGGCTAACAACCAAAATAAGTACAGAAATCAAATAATGAATAATTATTATTGATTTTGGTATAGTAAAGTGCGGAAATATACGCAACGCATTATTGAAAAGTATGATGCAAGCAGTTATAGAAGAAAGCAGTGTTACACCAATAAACACATTAAAAGCATCTCTTGTACCTGTGTGTCTTATGATTCCTTTGTACGAACCAACAATTAAAAAACTAGTAAGACTGATGGTTGCGATAAAAGGAAGTTGATAATATAGGTTGTTAAGATCAAAATTTAAACTAGCATTAAAACGCACTGCGTAAGCTAAAATGAAAGAGATACAAACTAAAGCTATATCAATAATTAGAACAATCCACCGTGAAGCGTACTTGTCAAAAGCCCTTAAAAATAAACTTCGAATCATCAATGTTTTCGTTAGCGGATAAAATTACAAAATATAAAGTAAAAAACTTAAAGAAGTGTTAAATCTTCTTCATTTGTTGCTTCATCATTTGCATCTGCTCTTTCAACATTCCGTGTTTATCTAGTTTTTTAGCTTCTGCCATTAAATTTGTAGCTTCTCTTTTTCTACGTTTGGTCATCGCAATTCCAGCTAATTGTAATTTAGCCATGGCCAAATCATGATCCATAGCCAACCCTAATTTTACTGCCTTTTTTAAATGTTTCTCAGCTTGAGTTATGTTTGTTTGCGATAACATAATTCCGTGTAAGTAGTTATAGTAGCCCTCTTGTTTTTGAGTTAATGCAGCAGCAGGGTTTTTAATATATCCCAACCACTTTTGAGCTCCTGCAAAGTTTTGTTTACGTAATTGTAAAAAGGCTAAAAGAATAAACTCATTTTTAAAATAAAATAAAACAAATAGTCCTGCAAGTAATAATATTGATATACCATTCATAATGTGTCCTTGTGTAAATTCATACACAGACCATACTGTTATTAGAGCTGCTAAAACTAATTTTATATTTTTATTGAACATAATTGTCTTTTCTTTTTATCGGTTTGCAAAAGTACATTTTTTTAACAGAAAACCTATCAACTTACTTTTTGTAATGTTTTTTATTTTGTAACCATGCTAGAACTCCTAGGATAGTAACAAAAGCTACAGAATAATATACTGAAGTAGGGGTAATTACTTTATCACCACTTGCATAAGAGTGTAGACCAGATAAGTAAAAATTTACTCCGAAATATGTCATCATTATGGAAGCAAAAGCAATAATTGACCATAAATTAAACGTAAAACGTCCTCTTAAACCTGGAATCAAACGCATGTGTAATACAAAAGCATATACCATGATTGATATTAAAGCCCAAGTTTCTTTAGGATCCCATCCCCAATAACGTCCCCAGCTTTCATTTGCCCACATACCACCTAAAAAGTTACCAATGGTAAGCATTACCAAACCAACGGTTAAAGCCATTTCATTAATAACAGTTAACTCTTTAAGATGTAAGTCCATTTTCTTTTTATTCTTTTCATTGGTAAAAATGATTAAGAACAAAGAGAAAATACCTAAAATCATTCCCATTGCAAACGGACCATAACTAGCAACAATTACAGATACATGAACATATAACCACCAAGAATTTAAAACCGGTTGAAGGTTAGCAATTTCAGGGTCTAACCAGTTTTGGTGAGCAAACATTAATATAACGGCAACTAAAAATGTTGTTGCGGCAATAGTTAAAGAGGATTTTTTTCCAAGAATTAACCCAAATAGCATAGTAGCTAAGCCAACAAAAATAATAGACTCATAAGCATTACTCCATGGAGCATTTCCACTAATATACCAACGTGCAGCTAGTCCTAATACGTGGAAGATAAATAAGAAAATTACAATTCCTATTAATGTTTTTACAGTATTGTTAACCCACGGCTTGTTATTAAAAATTTGTAAGAAAACAAAAACAATTAAAAGTAAGCTTACATAACCGTAGTATTTAGAAAGTTTGACAAAAATGTTTAGTTTATTGTAAGCTATTTCTAAAGCAATTTTGTCTTTTGCAGGAATAACTTCTGCTCCAAATTTTCGTTGAAACTTCTTAATTCCATCTAAAACTTTATTGGTTTCTGTATAATTTCCTGATTTCTTTGAAGTTTGTAATAATTGCAAATATACAGGTAGTGATTGACGTACAAATACAGAGTCAGTTCCTTTAAAATTAGCTTGTAGTGTTTCAGGTTGAGATACCCATTTGTTGTTTTCATTATTTGGAATAGGATAAATACGTAACATACCACCTCCTAATGCTTGAGATAACAGCCAAACTCTGCGTTCAATTTTTATAATGTCTTTTTCAAATTTGTTTTGAATTTTTTTCTTTTCAGCTTCAATAACTAATTTACTGATTTTAGAAGAACCATCTTTATTATAAAAATCGATAAAGCGAGCATATTCAGCATCTTCAGGAACTCCCAGAATTTCTCTAACCTGTGTATTTCCATCCTCTAGATAAACAAAAGGAACATTAAGCCAAAGCATTGGGTTTTCTGTAATAGAAAGTAAAATTTGGCTAGGATCCATGTCTTTAAATTTATCAACATGCGCTACTTTCCTCACTAATTCCGAAGCAAAGGTATGAGCAGGTTTCATACGTCCGCCAGCATCTTGAATAACTAAAGAACTGAACAAATCAGCGTGTTTATTGTCTACTTTGTTAGCGATTAAAATAGAGTCAATTTGAGCTTCAGTAATTTGTTTAGGTTCGTGCTGTTTATGTTGACTAAAACCAGCCAAAGAAATAAATAAAGCGATTACTGATAATTTGGCTTTTTTATTTCGAATTTTAACTAATGATTGTTTCAGATCATAAAAACGAGTGCCTTTTACAAATAAAGCAGCGGTTAAACCAAAAAATAATAAAAAGTAACCAATATAGGTTATCCAAGTTCCCCAAAAATCATGGTTTACAGATAAATGAGTTTGTTCGTGTTCACCTTCAATTTTATAGCTTGATTGGAAAAACTTATATCCTCCGTAATCTAAAATATGATTCATAAAAATTCTATAGTCAAAAGTTTCATCAGGTGCTATTACGGTAATTTCACTTGCGTAAGCAGCAGCGCTTTCCGAACCAGGGTATTTTTCTAATTGAAAGTCATTTAGTTTTATACTAAAAGGAGTTTGTAACAATTTAGAACCGTACCAAGCTCTAAAGTTTAGATCTCCAATGCTAAATTGTTGCTGGTTATCAACGTTAAATTTTCCACCGTAAAACTCAACACGTTTAGTTTCTCCGTTTGTAGTAACGTCAAAAATTACAGTGTCATATTTTTGATTATCCTTTTTACCTCGTACAGTTTTTATTTCTCCTTTTTCTGGAGATTTTGGAACTACAAATTGTAATCCGTTTACGTTATGAAGTGTTAACAGTTGAAAATGTTGGGCGCTATCTTTAACTATTAAGCCTTTCTTTTGATCAGCCATTCTAAACCAATCACCATCATTTTTAGAAATCATTTTTAAGCTACCACCTTCATAAAAGAAGTTAATTGAAGCCGCTTCTTTATTAGGAGCTTCAAAACCTACTAAAATGTTATGAATGTTCTCTATAGTTCCTTTTTTAATGTAGTGTTCATGTCTACTTCCGTCAGAACTTTCTACAAAAAACAAGTGTTCTGTTCCGTTTTCGTCTAAAACCATTTTTGTTTCAGACCAAGGAATATAATCTACTAAATTAAAAGTAACTTCATGGTTTTTACCTCCTTTTTCAGGTTGGAAGTTTTCTTTAAAATTTACTGAGTTTTTACCCCAAGCAGATAACAGTAATTTGTTAGCAGTGGTTTTTTGAAATTCACTATTATCAATAATTACATTTAAATAAGTATGTTCTGAGTAGAATTGATTGGTTGTTTCTCCTTCGTCAATAACCATTAACCCTTCATAGCTAATGTAACGAGTAATACCCGCACCAATTAAGATTAAAAGGAAAGATATGTGAAATAATAACACAGACCATTTTTCTTTTTTATACAATCTATACCTAAAAATATTTCCGAAAAAATTGATAACAAAAAACACCATTATTAATTCAAACCACCAAGTGTTGTAGACTAGTGCTTTAGAAGTTTGTGTTCCGTAATCGTTTTCAATAAAAGTGGCAACTCCCATGGCAATGGCAAAAGCAAAAAATAAAACAGCCATTAAACGGGTAGAGTAGAGGGTATCTAAGATTTTTTTCATCAGTAAATCTGCTAAGTATAAAACAACGCAAATTTACGGATTAAAGCTCTAATCACCTTATGAAATCAATCATTTTTAAAAGGTAAAATGTTAAATTTATGAAGGTTAATTTCCAATTCGCTCTCCCATTTTAACAAAGGTTTCCATCTTGTTTTTGGTGTTGATTAAAAGATCTTCATCAATAGTGATTTTAGAACTATTAATTAACAATACAATAGTTGAACCTCCAAAAGCAAAGTAGCCCATTTCATCGCCTTTTTTTACTTCAGTGTTTGGAAGGTAAGTTTCAATAATACTTCCAACCATAGTAGCACCTACTGGGGCAATGATAACATCTCCTTTGTCGTGTGTTTTTAAAGTACAGAATTCTCTTTTGTTTTCACAGAACACTCTTGTGAAGTTAGCAGCTAGGGCATGAGGTGATACTGAAAAATAACGTCCTTTAATTTTTGTTACTTCGGAAGGAATTCCGTCGTATGGAAAGTGGTAACGATGATAATCGTTAGGAGCTAATCGAAGTATAATTAAAGAATCGTCTTTGTGTTTTGTTGCGAGTTCTTTATTGCCTAAAAATTCCTCTAAGGTGAATTTTCTTCCTTTGATAAAGAAGTTATGAATATCAGAAATATTTTTAAAGGCTAACATTTTTCCGTCACCAGGAGAAACAAAACCATTTTCAATTGGACGAGCGTCAGATTTTAACTTTCGATAGAAAAAATCATTGAAAGAAATATAGTCTTCAGAAGGTCTTTCTGCCTCACTCATGTCAATTTGAAGTTCTCTAACAAAACTGTTTATTTTGTTAATAGAGTTGGGTTTGTTCATGAGTTTACCATACCATGATGATAAAAATTTACGCTTAACTAATGGCAATAAAGCCATTTTACCAAACGGATTGTTGTATAGCAATTTTAAGTATCCTTCTCCTGGAGGGGTTTCGGTAATTATTTCACCTGTTTTTCTATCAATGAATTTTATTTTCATAACCGTTAGTTATTCTTCAATACTATCAATTAAAATGGTTAACATGTCAATAGCAGCTTGTGCAATTTTAGTTCCTGGACCAAAAACACCTACGGCACCAGCATCAAACAAGAATTGGTAGTCTTGTGCAGGAATTACACCACCAACAATCACCATAATATCTTCACGACCATATTTTTTAAGCTCAGCAATAACTTGAGGAACTAAGGTTTTGTGTCCTGCAGCTAATGAGGAAATTCCTAAAATGTGCACGTCGTTTTCTATAGCTTGTTTGGTGGCTTCTTGAGGAGTTTGGAATAAAGGACCAATATCGACATCAAAACCTAAATCAGCATAACCGGTAGCTACTACTTTAGCTCCACGATCGTGACCGTCTTGTCCTAGTTTAGCAATCATAATACGAGGACGACGTCCTTCTAACTCAGCAAATTTATCAGCTAGTTCAGTAGCCTTTTTAAATAGCTCGTCATCTTTTATTTCTTTACTATACACGCCAGATATGGTTTTATGTACTGCTTTATGACGTCCGAAAATAGTTTCAAGGGCGTCAGAAATTTCACCTAATGTAGCTCTGTTTCTTGCGGCTTTTACTGCTAAATCTAATAAATTTCCTTTACCCGTTTTAGCAGATTCAGTTAAATCACTCAATGTTTTGTCAACTTCAGCTTGATTTCTTTTCGATTTTAAATCGTTTAGTCTATCGATTTGAGATTGACGAACAGCTTCGTTATCTACCTCTAAAATATGTAAAGGGTCTTCTTGTTCTAATTGGTATTTGTTAACACCAACAATAATATCTTGACCGCTATCAATTTTTGCTTGTTTTTTAGCCGCTGCTTCTTCAATACGCATTTTAGGAATTCCTTTTTCAATAGCCTTGGTCATTCCACCTAATTCTTCAACTTCTTGAATTAGCTCCCATGCTTTATTGGCAATTTCTTCCGTAAGTTTTTCTACATGATAACTACCCGCCCAAGGATCAACTGTTTTTGTAATATGGGTTTCTTGTTGTAAGTATATTTGTGTGTTACGAGCAATACGTGCTGAAAAGTCGGTAGGTAAGGCAATTGCTTCGTCTAAAGCGTTGGTGTGTAAACTTTGTGTGCCTCCAAAGGCAGCAGCCATAGCTTCAATTGCGGTACGTGCTACATTGTTAAAAGGATCTTGTTCGGTTAAACTCCAACCGCTGGTTTGACAGTGAGTTCTTAATGCTAACGATTTTGGGTTTTTTGGGTTGAATTGTTTTACTAGTTTTGCCCATAACATTCTTCCTGCACGCATTTTGGCAATTTCCATAAAATGATTCATTCCAATAGCCCAGAAGAAAGATAAGCGAGGAGCAAAAGTGTCAATATCCATTCCTGCTTCCAATCCTTTTTTGATGTATTCTAATCCGTCAGCTAAAGTATAAGCTAATTCAATTTCTGCTGTAGCACCAGCTTCTTGCATATGGTAACCCGAAATAGAGATTGAATTAAACCGAGGCATATTTTCAGAAGTATATCTAAAAATATCAGCAATAATTTTCATTGATGGAGTAGGTGGGTAAATGTAAGTGTTACGTACCATAAACTCTTTTAAGATATCGTTTTGAATAGTTCCTGATAATAATTCAGGAGCTACACCTTGTTCTTCGGCTGCTACAATATAAAATGCCAAAATAGGTAAAACGGCTCCATTCATTGTCATAGAAACAGACATCTTATCAAGTGGAATTTGATCGAACAGAACTTTCATGTCTTCCACAGAATCTATAGCAACACCTGCTTTTCCAACATCCCCTTGTACACGCTCATGGTCTGAATCGTAACCACGGTGTGTAGCTAAATCGAAAGCAACTGATAGCCCTTTTTGACCCGCAGCTAAATTTCTACGGTAAAAGGCATTGCTTTCTTCGGCGGTAGAAAAACCTGCATATTGACGGATTGTCCATGGCCTGCGAACATACATGGTAGAGTAAGGTCCACGTAAATTGGGTGCAATACCCGCAACAAAATCTTCGTGTTTAAAGTTGTTGTTGTGTTGTTCTTGGCTTTTGTTTATTTGTATGTTTGATATATTTTTTCTACTCATTTCCTAAGCGTTCTTGTTCTAGCTTTTCTGCTAATCGTTTTTGAATAATAGGTTGAATTAGTGTTTTTTCATTACGAATTTTTAAGAAAGGTGAAACTTCTAAATCGTTTTTCATCTTGTCATTTTCGTTTTGAATTTTGTTTGTTCCAAGTAACACTAATTCTCCTGAATCAAATAATTGTTGCTCTTTAGCTGCCGACTCTTTTATTTTTCGTTGGATGACTCCTTCTTTTAGTTGTTTTAAGAAACCGCCACCGTTTTCTATTAATTTAAAAACCTCTAGCGCTTTTTGGGTAAGTTGTTGAGTAATTGTTTCAATGTAGTATGCACCCTCAGCAATGTTTTGGGCTTCTGCTAGTTCGCTTTCTTGTTGTAAAATTAATAGTTGATTTCTTGATATACGTTCTCCAAACTCGTTCGGTTGATGAAAAACCTTATCATAAGAGCTATTAGCTATAGTGTTGGTTCCTCCTAAAATAGCGCTCATACACTCAGAGGTGGTGCGTAGCATGTTTACATTGTAGTCGTATATGGTTTTGTTACGCAAACTTGGTTGTGTAAAAATATGAGCAGTTGCTTCTGTGTTGTATTCTTTTAAAAGAGCTTTCCATAAAATTCTAAAAGCTCGTAGTTTGGCAATTTCAAAAAAGTAATTACTTCCTACAGAAAAACTAAAATGAATGTTTTTTGCAGCTGAACTACCGAAGCGGTTTAGGTATTCATTTGCCTGAGCAAGTGCATATGCTAATTGTTGAATAATGGTTGCTCCTGCATTTTGGTAAATAGAGGTATTAACGCAAAGAGCGTTTGGGGTAGTTTTTGCTATTTCTTCTAATTGTGTATGGTCGTTTTTAAGATTAGAATACCAATTTCCAGAACTAGCCAAGTTTCCTATAATGTCTATGTTGAAGTAGTAGCTTTCTGAGTTTATAAAATTAGCTAGTTTGTTAACAAATTCTGAGGATAAAAAATTGAAAGTAAAGTAAAGTAACGTTTTTTGAGTGTCAATTCCCTTTAGTAAGATGTTGTAATCAAACTCTTTTTTTGCGTTGAACAGGACGGCATTTGCTCCTCTTTGAATTGAGTCGATTGCAAATGCATTTGCTTCTTCTTCATTCTCAATGTTAATGGATTGACAAATAGCGAAACCTTTACAGGGAGTGTTAACTTTAATATTGGTTCTGTCTTCTTTAGTATAAAAAGGTTTTACAGTAATACCTTCTTCAGTTTTCCACAAAAGAGTGTCGTTGTAATCGGCACCTTTAAGGTCTACTTGTATTTTTTGTTTCCATTCTGCAGGGGTAATACCTTGAAATTCGTCAAATAAATAGTTACTCATTACTTTTTTATGGTATCAAATTCAATAATATAAATGTCTTCATCTTCTTTCTTCATTAGGTATTTTTCTCTAGCATAGCGTTCTAGTTGAAGAGAGTCTTGTAGTTGTTGAATGGTTTTTTTGTCTTTCTTGATTTTTTTTTCATGGTAATCAATCCAGCTCTTTAATTCATTAATTTCTTTATTAAACTCTCTATGGGTAAGGTAAGAATTTTCATCAAAAAAAAGCATCCAAACCACAAATACAGTGAGTATAATCACGTAAATATTAGTGGCTATTTTAAAAGAAGGTTTGTTTTTTATTGATTTAAAACTCATGTTATAAACGGTCGTTAATTACAGTTCTTACAATGTCAATAGCTACAGTATTATACCTGTCGTTAGGTATAATGATATCCGCGTAATTTTTTGTAGGTTCAATAAATTGTTGGTGCATGGGTTTTAAGGTGCTTTGATAGCGGTTTAAAACTTCATCAACATTTCTCCCTCGCTCTTTAATATCTCTTCTTACACGTCTAATTAGGCGTTCGTCGGCATCTGCATGAACAAAGACTTTTATGTCACACAAGTTACGAAGTTCTTTGCTATTAAAAATCAAAATACCTTCAATTATAATAACTTTTCTAGGGTGTGTTTTTATGGTGTCTTTGGTTCTATTGTGAGCAACGAATGAATATATAGGTTGTTCTATAATGCATCCATTTTTTAATTTAGTTAAATGTTCAACCATTAAGTCAAAATCGATAGCTCTAGGATGGTCAAAATTTATCTTAGTACGTTCTTCGTAAGTTAAGTTGTCTGTTTGTTTGTAGTAAGAATCTTGAGAAATAACGCAAACTTCATCAGCAGGAAGTTCGTTGATAATTTGGTTTACTACCGTGGTTTTTCCACTTCCTGTACCTCCAGCAATACCAATAACAAATATATTTTTCATTAAGTTTTTGTAAAAATAGAGTTATGACAAATTTAGCAAAATAAGCGCATAAAAAAAGCGCTAACTTTTTGTTAGCGCTTTTAGTTTTGAGCCGATGGAGGGACTCGAACCCACGACCTGCTGATTACAAATCAGCTGCTCTAGCCAGCTGAGCTACATCGGCGTTTGCTTTAAAAGCGTGGCAAATATATAATGTTTTTTGAAACTGAAAAAACTTTTTTTAAAAATTTTTAATGCTTGTTTTTTGTAATCGTTTAGTGAATTTTTTAAGTTGTTGAATTAGAGTTTGTTTTGGTTTTTTAGTGAAGAGTACAAAAATAAAAAAAGTCGGGATGAGTGGATTCGAACCACCGATCTCTGGTCCCCCAGACCAGCACTTTAACCGGACTAAGCTACATCCCGATGTTGCAAATATATTTAAAAAAGAAAAGTTCTAAGTAAATTTACTTAGAACTTTATCAAGAATAAATATTATAATGAGAGTGGTAGTTGATGAAACTACTATTCTTATGTATAAATTATAAACGAGCTTAAAGGTTGTTTATTGTTTAAGCTGTTAAAGGTTTTCCTTTTAAACGTTTTTCAATGCGTTGTTTTACAGCTGTTAAACGTTTCATTAAGTCCATTAACGTGCTGTCTTTTGTTTGTTTATATACCTCATTAATCTCTAGAATCAGAGCTTTTGCTTCTCTAGAGGCTAGTATTCTATCACTAGTAGTAATAAATTTGAATTTTCTGTTTTCAAATTCTTCTGCCTTATTGATTAATTCTGAATTCATAAAATTTACCAATTTAATTTAAAATTTCTTTATTAGGTTTTGTCTGATAAAAGATACATGCCTAAAATAACTGGGGCGGCAAATATATGGGAAACTTTCTGTTTGCAAAGAAACAAGCTCATCAATTTGTTTTATTAGTTAATAAGTTTTTCTTATAAGATAAAAAAATCTTTCTACACTATCTTATATCAGTCATAAGTATTATCTATAAATATAAATGTAACGATTTTATTTTGTTATTTCAAATTATTAATAGAAAATTAACAGTTTTCACCTCTTTATTTAGCGATTTTTTAAGGAATAGTGGTGTTTTGGTTGTAATACAGTATTTTTGTGTCTATAGAAATCTAAATACTGATATGAAAAAACTACTATTATTAATTTTTGCTGTTTCCATACTTTCTTGTAACAGCCAAGAAAAAAGAGCTATTTTAGGAATGTCTGATTTTCAAAAGGAAATGAATACTAAGTTTAAAGATGCTTCTAGGTCGCCACTTACCAAAAAAGGATTAAAGAAGTTTAAAGGATTAGATTTTTTTCCTATTGATAAAAAGTATGTTGTAAAAGCAGAATTAGTAAAAACACCAGATGCGCCTATTTTTGATTTTCCAACGACGACCGATAGGGTGGCGATGTATAAAAAATATGGGGTTTTATCTTTTTCTATTGACGGAGAGGATTTTAAACTAGTTATTTATCAAGATGTTCATCCTGCGCCTGAGTATGCAAATCATTTATTTTTACCTTTTTTAGATAATACGAATGGTAAAACGTCTTATAAAGGTGGTCGTTTTATAGATATTTATACGACCGATATAAAGGATGATGGGACTGTGGAGATTGATTTTAATAAGGCTTACAATCCATATTGTGCTTATAGTGATAGATATTCTTGTCCAATTACACCAAGCGATAATTATTTAGATACAGAAATTAAAGCAGGGGTAATGGCGTATAAGAAACCTAAATAAATAAAAAGTCCTGCAATTTGCAGGACTTTTTTTATTTGGAAGGAGGTGTTAAACCTTCTTCTCTGTCTTGTTTAATTGCTTTTATTAACGAATCTAAATATGGTTTTCTCAGTTTTAGTTTAGTTTCCTTATGTGCTTTCTTATTTAGTTTAGAAAACATTTCAGCAACCTTTACAGCTGTTGGTAGTAAGTGCTCTTGAGGAACAACTTTATCTAAAAAGCCGGCAGTGATAGCATCTTCAGGGGTGTAAATTTCTGAGCAACTAACACTTCTTTCAAAATAAACAGGAGTTAAACGTGCTTTAGCTATTTCAATACCAGCATTGTGCATGGTCATACCTATTAAAACTTCATTTAGTCCAATTTTAAAATCACCTTCAACTCCCAGCCTATAATCAACAGATAGAAGTAAGAAAGCTCCTTTGGCCACAGCATGCCCAGAGCAAGCTGCAATTATTGGGAAAGGAAAAGAGAGCATTCTATGTGATAAATTTGATCCTTTGGTAACCAGTTCTAAAGCTGATTCAGGAGATTGTGTCATGCTTTTTAAGTCGTAACCAGCAGAGAATATTCCTGGTTGTCCTGTTAGTATTATTGGTTTTTCTTCTTTTTCAGCTTTGTCAAAAGAGGAGTTTAAAGCATCAATCACTTCATGAGAAATAGCGTTAGCTTTTCCGTTAGTAATAGTAATAATTACGTAATTGTCTTCTGATTTGTATTGTATAAGTTCACTCATTTATTGTATTCATTTACTCACAAAGTGAGGTTTGTTTTAAGTATTGTTTACATGGTTGGTGTGTTTGTCCAAAAATAATTTACTAAGTTAATTCCTGCAAAAACAGCTAAAAAACCAATGCTAAAGCTAGCAACAGTATATAGTGCAAAAGAGGTGAAATTTCCAGATTTTAGAAAGATATGATTTTCGTAAGCAAAGGTTGAGAAAGTGGTAAATCCACCACAGAAACCAGTAGCTAATAATAAGGTGTGGTTTTGTGTGATGGTTTCGTTTTTAGCAGCAAACCCTAAAATAATTCCAATAAGCAAACTACCAAGAATGTTGGCTGCAAAAGTTCCGTACGGAATTCCTGTTTGAGGGCTATTTAAAGCTTTTCCAATAACATATCGCAATACGCTTCCAGTTCCACCGCCTATAAAAACTAATAATAATTGTTTCACAAAAATACTTCTAAATTAATAGCTTGTTTTTACTCTCTTATTGAAAGAGATGTTGTAAGAATCTCTACAAGAGCTTTTCATATACTTGCGAAAATAAGAAAACCTCACAAATTTGTGAGGTTTTCTTTGTATATAAATAGTATAACTGTTTATAGTTCTACATCATCAGCATCGGTCCAATTCCACTTCCCAACAATGATTCCTTTTTTTACGGTAACAATACCAGGATTAGCTCTAATTACTGTTTTTAAAGCAGTTTCATCACAAAACCCAAAAGTATAAGGAAGTCCATATTCTTTTTGAGTTGCAGCTAAGTCTTCAATATAAGAAGCAGTTAGTACATAAATTTCATAACCTTGTTCACTAGCTTGTTTAGCTACTTCAGAAATTCCAGTAATACCTTCTTTTTCTGTTTTCTTGAAGTTAGACATGATAATAAGCATAGCTTTTTCTTTAGCAAGCATTTCTTCTAACTTATCTCCTTCATCTGTTTCAATCATGAAATCGTGTATAGGAGGAAGCTCATCGCTATCTTCTGGGTATTCCATTCCTTTGGCAATATCTGTTCCTATAGAATAAGCTCTAAAATCAATAATTGGTAAATGTTGTAAAACGTAATAAGTTACAATTAGTGCTAAAAAAACAGCGCTAAAGGTTGTTAAAGAAGAAAACTTATTTGAAATTAAAGGCTTAATGTGTTTAACACCTAAAATAAGAATTACAATAAAGATCATGAAAACAACATTTTTGTAAAATGTTTCTTTAGGAGTAAGTTTTAAAGCGTCACCAAAACAACCACAATCAGTAACTTTATTGTAGGTGTAGGAGTACCATGTTAAAAATAAAAATACAAGATTTAAACCAAATAAACTCCAAACAGTAAGTTTAGGTTTGTAGCCTACTAAAAGCATAATGCCTAAAACCAATTCGGTAACAATTAAAAGAATAGAAAAAGGTAGAGCGAAAGGAATTAAGAATTCTAAATTTAATACATCGGCGCCAAAATATTCTTCAAATTTATATTGAGATCCGATAGGGTCTACCAATTTTACAAATCCAGAGTAAATAAAAAGAAGTCCTACAAGTACTCTTGAAATATGAGTTAGCATTTTTAAAATCATAGGGGTGTTTTTTAGGTTAATTATCTGATTCAGAAAGGTGAATCATGGCAAAAATAGCATAATTAATCATATCTTGATAATTAGCATCAATTCCTTCAGAAACTAAAGTTTTGCCTTGATTGTTTTCTATTTGTTTTACACGAAGTAGTTTTTGCAGAATTAAATCGGTTAATGAAGAAACTCTCATGTCTCTCCATGCTTCACCATAATCATGGTTTTTATTTTCCATTAACTCTTTAGTAATCTTTATGTGTTTGTTGTATAGGTTTGTAGCCTCTTCGGTAGTTAAATCAGGTTGTTCAACAATGCCTAATTCAATTTGAATCAATGCCATTGTAGAGTAATTGATAATGCCAATAAACTCCGATTTCTCTCCTTCATCAACTTTTCGTTCAGTATTTTCTTGTAATTGGCGTATGCGTTGAGCTTTTATAAATATTTGGTCAGTTAATGAAGGGAGCCTTAAAATTCTCCAAGCACTACCGTAATCGCTCATCTTTTTTACAAACAAATTTCTACATTCTTCAACTACAGCATCATACTGTTTAGAGGTGTTCTGCATCTTTCTTATTTAAAAGTATTCGACCAAAAATAGTAAATATTACAAGCTTTTCGTTTATTTTTACTTGGAAATTTAGCAAGATGACAATTAATTGTAAAGGAACCTTAGTAGATTTAACCAAGCCTAAGGTTATGGGGATTTTAAATGTAACTCCAGATTCTTTTTTTGATGGTGGAAGGTATAAAAATGAAAATGAAGTTCTTGTTCAAGTTGAGAAAATGTTGAAAGAAGGAGCTGTATTTATTGATGTAGGTGCGTATTCTTCAAGACCTGGAGCAAAACATATTTCAGAAGAAGAAGAGTTACAAAGAATGCTCCCTGTAGTGGAGTTGTTGGTTAAAAACTTTCCTGAAATTATGATTTCGGTAGACTCATTTAGAAGTAGGGTAGCGGAGCAATCGATACATGCTGGAGCTGCACTAATAAATGATATTTCTGGAGGAAAGATGGACGAACAAATGTTTGAAACGGTCGCAAAACTTCAAGTTCCATATATTATGATGCACATGCAAGGAACGCCACAAAACATGCAACAAAACCCACAATATGAAAACGTGGTTACTGAAGTGATTTCCTTTTTTGCAGAGCAGCTTTTTAAATTGCGTGAACTAAAGGTGAATGATGTAATTATTGATGTTGGTTTTGGTTTTGGTAAAACGCTCGATCAAAACTATGAGTTACTTAAAAACTTGTCACTATTCAAAAGTTTAGATGTTCCCATTTTAACTGGTGTTTCAAGAAAATCAATGTTGTATAAGTTGTTAGGTGTTACACCGAAAGAAGCTTTAAATGCTACTACCGTAGCTAATACAGCTGCTTTGTTAAATGGTACGCATATTTTAAGGGTGCATGATGTAAAGGAGGCAGTTGAGGCGGTTAAAATTGTGGGGCAGTTGTAATAAAATCCTTACATTTACTTATCAGGCAATTTATAATGCCTAAAAACTTGTTTTTAAAGTTAAAAAACTTCAAAAAATTAATGAATTTAGATTTTATCGATTTTTCGTTTCTTGATGTATTGGATATTTTTTTAGTAGCAGTGCTGCTTTTCTATATTTATAAGTTGTTAAAGGGAACAGTAGCGATTAATATTGTTATAGGAATAGCTTTCATATTTTTAATTTGGAAGGTTACACAGACTTTAAAAATGGAAATGCTAAGTGGTATTTTGGGGTACTTGCTGTCTGGAGGAGTTATTGCGTTAATTATTGTGTTTCAACAAGAAATTAGAAAGTTTTTATTAATGATAGGAACTACTAATTTTTCAACCAAAAAAGGTTTTTTAAATCAGTTAAAGTTTTTAAAGACTGAAATTCATTCTGAAACAGATATTGAAACTATTTTAATGGCGTGTGCTAATTTATCAAAAACAAAAACTGGAGCATTATTGGTGATAGAAAAAACAAATAATCTCGATTTTTTAATTAATACTGGTGATAAAATGAATGCGTTGGTTAATGAAGCGATTATTGAGAGTATTTTTTATAAAAATAGTCCGTTACATGATGGAGCAACAGTTATTAGAGATAACTATATTGTGGCAACTCGAGTAATTTTACCAGTTTCTAATAGTGCTAAAATACCTTCTAGGTTTGGGTTGCGTCATAGAGCTGCTATTGGTGTTAGTGAGAAAACAGACGCACTTTGTTTATTGGTTTCAGAAGAAACGGGAGAAATTTCATATATAAAAGATGGAGAGTTTGTGTTGTACAAATCACTCGAAGAACTTCATAGGAAATTAGAAAAAGATGTAATGGCATAAAAAAAGCTCGCAATTTGCGAGCTTTTTTGTTTTCTGTTCAAAAAAGATTATTGAGCAGGAGCCATTTTAGATTGAATAGCAGTCATCACGCTATTGAATTTTTTAGTAGCTTCTTCGTCTAAGTTAGCAACGATTTCTTTAGCTTGTTCAGCTAACTCAACACCTTTTTTAGCTAATTCAGAGTTTTTAACTACATCTCCTTTAGCTTCGATATAATCTTTAGCATATTGAGAATAAGACTGTAAGTATTCTCCTACTTTAGGGTCTTCAAATTCTGGAATTTCGATACCTTCGATTGCAGATTGTACAGCTTCAACAGCTTCTTCAGTAGCCTCTTTAGCTTCTTCAGTAGCCTCAGCAGCAGCTTCTTTAGCTTCTTCAGTAGCTTTTTCTACAGTTTCAACAGCATCTTTGGCAGCGTCTTTAGCTTCTTCTTTAGTGTTTTTACATGATGTTGCTAATAAAGCACCAACAACAAATACTGATAAAATTACTTTTTTCATCGTTAATTGATTTTTAGTTTTTAAGATTGAATAACAAATGTACTATTTTGATTGATGTAAACAAATTTATTTACATCACCGTTTCACTATTAAACTGTTTTTCGTACAAATTCTTATAATAGCCCTCATGTTTTTTTAATAATTCTGTATGATTTCCTTGTTCAACTATACGTCCTTTGTCCATAACTATAATTATATCAGCCTTTTTAATAGTTGCTAAGCGATGAGCAATTACAATAGAAGTCCTATTTTTTGTGATTTCATCAGTGGCGTATTGAATCATTTGTTCAGAATGTGCGTCAACTGATGAGGTAGCTTCATCTAAAATTAAAATACTAGGTTTACTAACATAGGCGCGTAAGAAGGCAATTAATTGACGTTGGCCTGAAGACAACATACCTCCGCGTTCTTTTACATTATAATGATAATTGTTAGGAAGGCTCATTATAAAATTATGTATTCCAATTTGTTTAGCAGCAATTTTAACTTCTTCAAGAGAAATATCTTGGTTGTTAAGAGTGATGTTATTTAAAATACTATCTGAAAATAGAAATACATCCTGTAGCACTACGGCTATTTTTTGGCGTAAAGAGGTTATTTGGTAGTCTTGAACAGGGATGTTGTCGATAGAAATCTCACCACTATCTATTTCATAAAAACGACTGATCAAATTAATAATGGTTGATTTACCCGCTCCAGTGGCTCCAACAATGGCAACGGTTTGTCCTTTTGCAACCTCTAAGTTAATTCCTTTTAAAATCTCTTCCCCTTTTATATAGCTAAATCGTACATCTTTAAAATTAATTGTTCCCTGTATATTGGCTGCATGAATTGTACCGCTTTTGTCTATAGAGCTTTCAGTATCTATTATGTTGAAAACACGTTCACCGGCAACAATTCCCATTTGTAGTTGATTAAATTTGTCAGCTATTTGTCGCAACGGTCTGAAAAGCATTTGAGCCATTTTTATAAAACCAATAATAGCACCAACACTAACAGCCTTGTCTTCTACAACTTGTAACCCTCCGTACCATACAATTAAACCAATTGCTATAGAAGAGAGTATTTCGGCAATTGGGAAGAAGATAGAGTAATACCAAACGGTTTTAACATGTGCTTTTTTATGTTTATTATTAATTTCAATGAAGTTTTTGTATTCAATTCGTTCTCTATTAAAGAGCTGAACGATTTTCATTCCTGTCACTCTTTCTTGTACAAAACTATTTAGGTTTGCTACTTGATTGCGTACATCTTGAAAGGTAGACTTTATAGCTATTTGAAATAGTTTAGTAGCGTAAATTAATACAGGCAAGGTTGCAAGTGCAATTAATGCTAATTTCCAGTTTGTGAAGAACATTACAATGATTACTACAATCATTTTTAAAACGTCACTTACAATCATAAAAACTCCTTGCGTGAAAAAATTGGCGATAGTTTCTATATCTGAAACAACACGAGTTACCAATTTTCCTACTGAAGAATTATCAAAATACCCCATTTTAAATTGAAGTATTTTTCTAAAAGTTTTAGCTCTTATGTCTCTAATAATATGTTGTCCTACCCAGTTTGCGTAATAAATAAAACTAAACTGGAAAAAAACTTGGATAAGTAGTACTACTATCATGGCAATTGTGAAATACAATAGCCTAGAAAAATCTTTGTTTGCAATAAAATCGTCTATAGCTGTCATTAAAATGACAGGTGTTAGCACAGCAAATCCTGCTAATAAAATGGTAGATAATGCTGCAACGATAAACCGTACACGGTATTTTTTTGCAAAACTCATTAGTCTTGCAAAAATTTTAATGTCGAATGCTTTTCCTGTTGTTTTACTCACTATATATAGTCGTATATTACTTTTGTTAAAAATAAACCTTTTGCAGGAACTGAGACACCTGCTTTACTTCGATTTTTACTTTCTATGATTTTTTTAAAATCCTCTACAGTTATTTTTTCTAAGCCAACATCGATTAAAGTTCCTACAATAGAACGAACCATGTTTCTTAGAAAACGATTGGCACTGATATGAAACGTTAATTCACTCCCGTTTTTAATCCATTCAGCATTAGTTACTGTACAGTTAAATGTAAGTACATCAGTTTTTACTTTTGAAAAACATTCAAAATCTTCGTAATCGTACAAAATTGCTGCGGCTTTATTCATCAATTCTATATTTAATTGCTGACGGTGCAATTGCCAAGAGGTATCTAATAAAAAAGGATTTCTACCTAGCCAAATTTTGTATTCGTAACTTCTACTAAATGCATCGAAACGGGCATGAGCATCGTTAGGCACCAAGTGTGTTTTGAATATGACAATATCGTCAGGTAAAATAGCATTTAACTTGTAGGTAAAATTATCATTTAAAGGAACTGCTACATCAAAATGAGCAAACATTTGCGCTGCATGCACACCCGCGTCTGTTCTTCCTGCTCCTACAATGTTTATTTCTTCCCTTAAAATAGTGCTAATTGCCTTATTTATTTTTTCTTGAACTGAAATTGCATGTGGCTGTATTTGCCATCCATGATAATTTTTTCCGTTGTATGCTAATTCAATAAAATACCTCAAGAAGTGTAAAATTTTAAAGAGCTAAATTATAAAATTCTAATTTGAAAAGAGCTAGCGAGTGAAGTAAAATAATGTTTTTGTATATTATTAACATATGTTAACAGATTAACTGAGTATTTGTATTATTTTCGCAACCTCAATTTAGAATAAGATAGTGAATTCCCCTTTCATTAATATCCCCTAAGTATAAAGAAATCCATGATGTAGTATCGTGGATTTTTTATTTTATAATTTACTAGTTTTGCTTTAATGAAGAAAATCTTACTCCTTTCTGATACGCATAGTTTTATTGATGAACAAATTTTAAAGTTTGTAAAGCAAGCTGATGAGGTTTGGCATGCAGGTGATATAGGTAATTTAAATGTAACTGATACAATAAAGAAACTGAAGCCACTTAGAGCTGTGTATGGAAACATTGATGATAAAGATGCTAGAGCAGAATTTCCGCTAGATAATAAATTTACAGTTGAAGGTGTTTCTGTGTGGATAACTCACATAGGGGGCTATCCGAATAAATATAACCAAAGAGTTAGAGAAGAGCTGAGAATGAATACACCACAATTATTTATTTGTGGGCATTCGCATATTTTAAAAGTTCAATACGATAAAAAATTAAACGTATTACATTTGAATCCAGGAGCAGCAGGAAATCATGGGTTTCATAAAGTCAGAACCATGCTGCGTTTCGAAATAGATAAAGGCAATGTAAAAAATATGGAAGTTATTGAACTAGCTAACAGAGGTTAGTTTGCTAAGGTTTTTTTCTTTCTTTAGTATAGGAACCATGATATGTATAGAGGTGCCTACATTTACTTCAGACTTTATAGTTAGCTTACCGTCCATCATGTGAATTCTAGCTTCAACTTGGTTAAGGCCAATACCGTCAGAAAAAGAAGAAGACGAGGTAGAAAATCCTACCCCATCATCCTTAACGAGAACGGTTAGTTGATTTCTCTCTTCTTTTAAATCTATTTGTGCATGTTTGGCTTTACTATGTTTCAAGATATTGTTGATTAATTCTTGAATCACATTAAATATTTTGATTTCAAACTCTTGATTGTATCTGTTGATGTTTTTTGCTGAAACTTCAAGTTTTAACTGGCTGTTAGAATACTTTTTAACGACATCTTTAATAGCATACTCAAGTCCAAATTTCAATAAAATTGAAGAAACTAGGTTATGAGATAAGTCTCTTACTTTTTGTGAGGCTTCAGAAATAATAGCTTGTGTTTTTTCTATTTCTTGAGGAGTGTCTCCGTTAAATTGTTTTTTTGTAGCTGTTAAATGCATGTTAGCAGATGAAAGTAAAGCACTAACATTATCGTGTAATATTTCAGCAATGAGCTTTCGTTCGGTTTCTTTTCCGTCTATCGTAGCGTTAAGAATTTTAACTTGCGCTTCTGATTTAACCTTCTCAAGGTTTTGTTGCTGTATAAGCTTACTTTCAGAAAGTTTAAGACTTAGATTTTTCTGACGAAGTTTATAGTTGTATATGATTACTCCTGAAACAATTAGTACTAAAAAACTTAAAGCGCCAAAGAGCATAGAGGTTTTAGCTTCTTGGGCTTCTTCTAGTTTTCGTTGTTCTTCGACTAAGGCTGTTTTTTCTTTTTCTAGATCTACTTTTTGTTGAGCATAGACCTGCTCTACAGTTTTTCTAATTTCTTTGTCTCTTCTATCGTCCTTAATTAAATATGATTTTTCTTGATAGTCATAAGCTGTATAGTCTTTCATCTTATACAATGCCCAGGCTAAGTTAAAATATAAATCTTCTTTGAATCTAACGGCTTCATCAGTAGTATCTTTTTCTATTAAACTTATTGCGTTTAAATAGATTAATTTGGCGTCATTAAATTTTTTCTCTTCTAAATAAATACTGGCTAGATTTCCTAATGCTGCAGCTTCGTATATTTTATTATTATATTTTCTTCTTATCTCAATAGCCTTTCTCGCATACTCTCTAGCTGTTTTATAAGAGGATTCATAAAGGTAAATTCCTGATAGATTATTATAAGCTGAAGCTTTTACGTTTTCTAATTCATTGCTATGAAAATTTAAATCAATTATTTTAGAGTAATAGTTTTTAGCACTATCCAATTCTTGTAATCTAAAAAATTCATAACCAGCTCTTAGTAAGCTTTTTGCGTAATTGGTTTTATTTTTAGGAAGGGTGTTGTTGTTTTCATTAAAGCGACTATTTATAAGAGATATTTCTAAAGATTTTTTAAAATGAAATAAAGCTTTTTCATGATTATTAATCTTTCTAAATATTTCTCCTATCTGATAATGGCACAAATAACTTAATTCTGGATTTTTATTAGTGTCTATTTTATTTAATAAGGCTAGCGCATTCCTTAATGATTGAGAATACTTTTCGTCAGAATATAATTTTTTTACAGTTTTAAATTCTTGATTTAGTATAGAGTCACGTTTTTGAAAATAAGAATAATCTTTGTAGTTGTTTGCTTCAATAGATAAGCAACAACCAAATATTGAAAGAAAAAAATATAAACCTATAAAGGTCAAAAGTTGAGGTTTGTCGCTTTTGGTAGGCATTAATTAAAATTGTGTTAGATTAATTCTTGTATGATTCTAGGTTTTCTTTCAGCTGTTTCCTCTTCTGTTCTTCCAGAATATTTATGATTAACAAAATCCAACTTAAGCATTTTATCAGAATTCATTTCAAAATGTCTAGAAAATGTTTTTTGCAGGCTTTCACCAGCAGATAAATGTATTTCATACACATCTAGGTTTTCGTTATAAACGAAATCTGTGTTTACATTATCATTAACTGTAAAATCTAATTGATATGTGCCATCTTCATTTGCTGTAATACTATACGAATTTAAAAATTCTGTAATTCCTTTAGCGAAAGTAATATTTTCGTCTTCAATATATATGTTCTTTCGTTTTCCGTTATTTGTTTCTAAGAAACCTATTTTTAAATGATCGTTTTCAATAGAAAAACCATTAGAGTGTTTGGTAGCTGTTTTTTGTGGAGTTTCAGCTAAAATTATTTCTTTAGAGTTGTCTACATTAGTAACTGTTGTGACATCTGTGTTATCTGTTGTATTAAAATCAATAGAGTATGCACCACTAGCATCTCTTTTTAAGGTGTATGATTGTAATAAGTTTTCTGGGTTATTCTCTATAACTTCCGCTTCGTTGGAAGAACAAGAAGCGAAAATAACACTAAGACTTAAAGCTAGGAAATAAGGAGTAAATTTTTTCATGACTTAATTGGTGTTTATTGAGATTTAGATTTTTTAAAAAAAAAATAGCGATGTACTTAGGATAGATGTTAAGAGACGGGGGACGATATCTCTTAGGGGATAAAAGAAAACAAAATGAAGGGGTTTTCTATACTATGTTAAATAACGCGTACATCGCTATTGGGTTTTTATTGTTTGTAGTAGTCGATTAGCGATGCACATAGTGTATAGACTCGGGGGGCTTCTTCTTAATCTGGGGGACTAAAGAAAATTTGAAGGGTTGATTATGTCTTTACACTATTTTGTTTCTCACTGCATACATCGCTAAACCTACTACATTTTTTACTTTTAATTTTTTATATAAATTACTTCTATATGTTTCTACTGTTTTTATACTGACATTGAGTTTTTCTGCAATTTCATTAGAGCTTTTCTCTTTAGCAATAAGCTTTAATACAGCAATTTCCCTCTCAGTTAAATCTCCGTGCAAAAATTCTGGTTCATCTTCGTCTTTTGCATCTGACGCGTATAAGTCTAATAATTTTACTTTAATATCTTCACTAATGTATTGTATGCCATTGTGAACAACTTTTATAGCATCAATTATTTGCTCATTAGCTCGACTTTTATCAACAAAACCATTAGCGCCTAGTGCTATCATTTCTTGAACTAGTTTGGGGTCGCTTAAACTTGATAGTATTATCGTTTTAATATTTGTGTTACGTTTCTTAAACGTTTTTAAAACTTCAATACCATCCATTTCAGGCATATTTATATCTAAAACTAATACATCTGCTGTATTTTTGGAAGACCAGTTTATTACTTGTCTGCCAGTTAAAGAAAAACCTTCAACTTCAATGTCGTCTTCAGTATTTAATAAAGCAATGACTCCGTCTATTAAAATTTTATGGTCATCTGCTATATGAACTTTTATCTTGTTGTAATTCATGGTTGTTATTACAGTTACAAATTTATGAGGTTAAAAGAGTGTACACAATACACAGTATCCCTAATTGTTTCATCAACAACTCAGGGAAAACCCTGAGATTTTTTTAACATTTCTTTAACATTTAAGGTTGTAAGCCTTGAATAGCCTAGGAAACAAAAATAAAAAACCGAGATTTAAATCTCGGTTTTTTTCGCACTAAATATACTAAGATGTTAGGCTTATCGTAATCTATCTACAGATTTTACAAGATCTTCATCCTTTTTAATGGCTCTATTTGCTAAAACTAACAGCAAAATAACAATGATAGGAAAGAACATCCCAATACCTTTCTCAGAAACCGAAGCTTCTCCAGATAATGTTTGTGATAAATAAATCAATAGTCCTAATAAAAAAAGGTTTATCAAAATGTTTAAGCGGTTTAGTACAAATTGCAACTGGCGGTTTTTAAATAAAAATATTGTTACAAGAGCTACTAAAGCGGAAATAAAAAATAAGACAGGTATGCTTTTTTCTAAAATAGAGTTTCCAGAAAATAAATCTACAACATAAATAATGTCGGTTTGAGAATTACTCCAAAGACTAACTAAAAAAGTCAATCCTCCAGAGATAATTCCTGCTACTAATAAGTATATAGATTGTATTCTTTGTACCATAATTTTTTATCGGGTAGCAAATGTAATACTTCTTTTTTTAAAAAGAAATATTAGAAGTTAAAATATTTGTATATATTTGCCTTGTATGTAACCGCACAAAATTATTATATAGCCCCTATATAATTAGCACTCAAAACAAAACTTAATACAAAACAATTCTTTATACATAAGGAATTTTAGTAACTTAATTATTTAACGAATGTTCGATATTTCGGAATTAAAAACTAAAAAATTAGCTGATTTACAAGTTATTGCCAAATCAATAGGATTAACCAAGATTAGTCAACTAAAAAAGTTAGACTTGGTATACAAAATTTTAGATGCGCAAGCTGAAGCAAGTGCTAATGAGGCTAAACCTAAACCTGCACCTAAGACAGAGAAGCCAAAAAGGAAAAGAATAACTAAAACTGAAGCTAAAGCGACTACTGCTGAAAAGACAGATAATACTGTTGTTAAAGAAACTGAAGCCAAAAAAGCCCCAGAAAAAAAAGAAGTTGTTAATAAGCCAAAAAGATCAGAAGAGAAGAAGCAAGCTCAAGCTTCTGATGATAATAAAAAGCAACAACCTCAACAACAAAAACAACAGCATAATAAAAATCACAACAGAGGGAGTAAGCATAATAAAAATCAGAACACAAATAAACAACATCATAAAAGTGGGAACAAGTATCGTGATCCAGACTTTGAGTTTGATGGAATTATTGAAAGCGAAGGTGTATTAGAAATGATGCCTGATGGATATGGTTTCTTGCGTTCTTCTGATTATAACTATTTATCATCACCAGATGATATTTATGTATCACAATCTCAAATAAAATTATTTGGATTAAAAACGGGTGATACAGTTAGAGGTAATGTACGTCCTCCAAAAGAAGGTGAGAAGTACTTCCCGTTAATTAGAGTTTCAAAAATTAATGGATTAAATCCAAATATAGTACGTGACCGTGTTTCTTTCGAGCACTTAACTCCATTATTTGCTGATGAAAAATTTAATTTAGCAGAAAAAGGGAGTTCATTATCTACCAGAATTATCGATTTGTTTTCTCCGATAGGGAAAGGGCAACGTGGTATGATAGTAGCACAACCTAAAACGGGTAAAACAGTATTGTTAAAAGATGTAGCAAAAGCAATTGCCGCAAATCACCCTGAAGTATATCAAATTGTTTTATTAATTGATGAACGTCCAGAAGAGGTTACCGATATGCAACGTAGTGTACGTGGTGAAGTAGTTGCTTCTACTTTTGATGAACCAGCTGACAAACATGTACGTGTTGCCAATATCGTGTTAGAAAAAGCAAAGCGTTTAGTAGAATGTGGGCATGATGTCGTTATTTTGTTAGACTCTATTACGCGTTTAGCAAGGGCTTACAATACGGTAGCACCTGCATCTGGTAAGATTTTATCAGGGGGTATTGATGCCAATGCATTGCATAAACCAAAACGTTTCTTTGGAGCAGCTCGTAACATTGAAAATGGTGGTTCGTTAACTATTATCGCTACTGCACTTACCGAAACTGGTTCGAAAATGGACGAGGTTATCTTTGAAGAATTCAAAGGAACAGGTAACATGGAGTTACAATTAGAACGTAATATTGCCAATCGTAGAATTTATCCTGCTATTGATTTAATTAAGTCAAGTACACGTCGTGATGATTTATTATTAGATGAAAAGACAGTACAACGTATGTGGGTATTACGTAAGTATTTAGCTGATATGAACCCTATAGAAGCGATGGAGTTTATTCAAGACAGAATTAAAAGATCATTAAATAACGAGGAGTTCTTGATTTCAATGAACGGATAGTCGTTAGTTATATTAAATAAAAAAATCCTGCTCTTTGCAGGATTTTTTTATTTTGGGTATATCACAAAGTCCAGTGGAACATCAAATTCATGAGTGTCTTCTATTTTTTTAATAGGAGTAAAGAAGTTGAGTCCGATAATTTGAGTGCCTTCTCTACATTCTGATAAAAACCGATCATAAAAGCCTTTTCCGTAACCAACTCTATAGTTTTGTTCGTCAGAAATTAACATAGGAACAAAAACCAAATCGATGTCTTTTACATTTGCTTCTTCTGCATTTATAGGTTCTGGAACTCCAAATTTGTTGAGTTCCAGTTTGGTGTCTTTTTCAAAATAGAAATGAGTTAGTGAATCATCTTCGAAATTACAACGACTAACAATAATTCTTTTTCCTTTATCTCTAAAAAAATTGATGATAGGCTGTGTGTCTATTTCATTAAACTTTCGCATGGATAAAAACAAATGTACAGTATGAATATCACCAGTTTTTAGCTCGAATACTTGTTGATAAATGCTCTCTTGTAATTTTTCTTTTTCTGTTTGAGTAAGAGAGTTTCTCTTTTGCTTGTATAGTTTTCTAAGGTCAGATTTAAGCATTGGGTTACAACGATTTTAATTCTTCTTGAAGTTTTTTTGTTAATCCATTCACTATAAGTTCGTATGAATGGTCAATTAATTCAAAAGCAAAAGTATCAGAAACATCATTGTTTAAAGTAACTGTATTCCAGTGTTTTTTACTCATGTGAAATCCAGGATTGATGCTTTCGTACTCCGATCGTAACTCTAAAGCACGTTCAGGTTCACATTTTAAATTAACTTTAGGTTCATGTTGCTCCCAGCTATCTAAACCCGATAATGCAAACATTTTATTCATTACTTTAAAAACTAAAATATTATCATCAAAAGGAAAATGTTCAGTAACTCCTTTTTTGGTAATGCAATAGTTGCGAAATTCTTCAATATTCATTTTTTTTATTTTTATAGGATGTAACAACTAGAAAAATAATGGACATAAAACTAAGTAATAAGAAAAAGTATTTAACAGTATTTATGAGTATAAAAAATTCAAAACCTCCATGTATGTAATATTTATCAGCTTTTTCTTGAAGTGATATTAAACCATCATGGTTGTCTACATAATAATATAAGAAGAAAGAAAATGTAGAAATAAGTAATAACCTACATGTTTTATTAAGCTTCTTCATTATTGTTGATTATTCAATTAGATTTTGGGTTGATTCAGGAATTTTCAAAGCTGAATAATCCAACTTCCATCCAATGGTTTCTACTAAATTTTGCATTAAAGTAACAGCTTCTAAAGCTTCTTTATTTGCTGTTTGCATTAAGTTACTTTCAGGTATTTTTTGAAGAATATGTTCTTTAGCTTCTTTGTTTACTTCAGTTAAATCTTCAGAACTAAATTTGTTCAGTAATCCGTTTTGAATATCGTAGAAACGTAAATTAGGTTCTATTGAAAACACTTCGGGTTGTGGGAATTCAGATAAAATCAATACCTTTTTCTTCGTGTCGGTATGCATTTTTATTTTTCTAAAATCAAAACCGATATGCACTTTAGCATTAATTAGAATAATGGCTTTTTTCTTACTGGTAACAAGTCCTAAAAATTTTTCTTTGGTGTTTTCATGATGATATATCTCGGCAAACTCTCCTTCAACAGTAATTAATTTAGATACTTTTTTAATTTTATCTAACAAAACTACCGATTGTTTTTCGGTCAAATTTTTTCTTTTTACTGAGGTGAATTTTTTAAAAATGTAATAGGATGTAATGGCACCTCCTGCCAAACCTATAAAAAGTAATTCCATAATTACGAATTTACATAAAATAGCTAAAGCATAAAAGAGAATATATAATGTAGTAGTTTTTATAAATGAAGTAAGTGAAGGAGAGTTATTTTGTATTTTTATTCTCAGAAAGTAAATGAGTTTAAAAACTACTTAATGAGGTCAGCAAGCACAACAGAAAAAGAATTAAAAGAACGTATAAAAGAGTTAACTTGTTTATATGAAGTAACATCTTTAATAATAAATGCGAATCTCGATCAAGTTGATGTAACTTTAAAAGCAATTGCCAAAAGTTTAAAAAGAGCATTGCAGTTTCCAAAAAATACTAGAGTGTTTATCGACATAGAGGAATATTCTGAAGAGGAAACAAATACGGCAGAAGAATTATGCATAATTTCAAGTACTATTCCAGTATTTAATATTCCGAAAGGAAAAATATCAGCCTTTATAAAAGATAAAGAACTCAAAGAAAATTTATATCTCAAAGAAGAAAAAGTACTGTTTGACACTGTGGCAATAAAAATAGGAGGGCTTTTAGAGCGTATTGAAATAAAGAACAATGAGTTGTCGATGAAGCGTAAGATGGAACACGCCGACCGCTTATCAATTTTAGGAGAACTAACGGCAGGAATTGCCCATGAGTTAAATACTCCTCTAGCTAACATATTAGGTTACTCAGAACTATTGAAAGCAGATATGTCTAGTAATGAAAAGGGGTTGGCAGATGTAGATAAAATTATTCAAAGTGCTATTTTTTCAAGAGAAGTAGTAAAAAAACTCATGTATTTTGCTTGTGAAATGCCGCAAGAAATGAAAAAAGTAAACATAATTCCAAGTATAAAGGATGCTATAAACTTACTGGATGCTACTTTTAGAAGACAGTCTGTAAAATACTTAGTTAAAGTAGAAGAATCTGAATTGTGGTTACGAGCAGATACGGTTCAGCTCACTCAAATTATTTTTAATCTTATTATTAATGCTATTTACTTTTCACCTAAAGATGGATTGGTTACTATTGAAACATTTCAAACAGGTAAAGAAGTGGTGTTAAGAATTTCTGATGAAGGGATAGGGTTAAGTGATGAAGCTCTTGAAAAAGTATTTCAACCCTTTTTCACAACGAAACCAACAGGAGAAGGAACAGGGTTAGGACTGAGTGTTGTACACGGTATTGTGTCAAGTCATAAAGGAACAATAACAGCTAAAAATGGCATTGAAAAAGGTGCTATCTTTGAGGTAAGGTTACCAAAATAAAAGAAATGCCATTAAAAAAAGAAAATATATTAATAGTAGATGATGACGTTCATATCTTAGAATTGTTGCATCGACATTTACAATCTTGGAATTATCATACCTACAAGGCGATATCAGTTAAAGAAGCGGTTGCAATTTTAAGAGATACTTCAATTGATTTGTTAATAACCGATTTAAAAATGCCAGAAGTGGATGGTTTTGAACTTGTGAAGTTTGTTTCAGAACACTATCCAAAGCTACCTAAACTTATAGTAACTGGCTATCCATCAGTTCAAGATTCACTGGAAGCCATTAAGTCAGGAGTAGTAGCATATTTAACGAAGCCATTTACAAAAGAAGAGTTGAAAACGGCACTGGATGATGCTTTAAAAAAAGCAGCAATAAGCCAGAAAAAAACGACTCAAGAGAAAGAGAAAAAAAACTTTTATGGAGATATGATAGGCGCTTCAGAAAAGATTAATGAAATTTTTCAAATAATAGATCGAGTAAAAAATAATAAAGCTACAGTTTCTATTAAAGGAGAAAGTGGAACAGGTAAAGAGTTAGTAGCACGTGCAATACATTATGAAGGGAAATTTGCTAAAGGTCCATACATAGCGGTAAACTGTGGAGCAATTCCTGAGAATTTATTAGAATCTGAGTTGTTTGGTTATATAAAAGGCGCTTTTACAGGAGCAGATAGTAATAGGAATGGTTTTTTTCAAGCGGCTAATGGAGGAACTATTTTTTTAGATGAAATAGGCAATGCTTCGTTAAATGTACAATCAAAGTTATTAAGAGCTTTACAAGAAAAAGAAGTAGTGAAGGTTGGAGCTCAAAAAGCAGAGAAAATAGATGTTAGAATTATTGCTGCCACCAACAATAATTTAAAAGAGATGATTCAAAAAGGAACCTTTCGAGAAGACCTGTTTTATAGGTTGACAGTTGTTGAAATTGAGGTGCCTCCTTTGAGAGAAAGAAAAGAAGATATTTCTATGTTAGTAGAGAAGTTTCTGTTTAAATATGGAGTGGAGTATAAAGACAGGTTTGTAAAAATAAGTCCTAAAGCTTTAGCAATACTACAAAGATATAATTGGCCTGGAAACATTAGAGAATTAGAAAATATAATACAGCGTGCGGTGATTATGTCTGATCGTATAGTAGAAGTAGAGCATTTACCTGATGCACTCAAATATAATGTTGATTTTTCTGAGGAAAGATTAATCTCCTTAAAAGAAATGGAAAAGCGTCATATTCAATATGTGTTAAATGCAACTAATAACAATAAGACGAAAGCAGCAAAAATTCTTCAAATAGACCGCAAAACCTTGCGAGAAAAGCTAAAAGAATAATCACATTTTTTCTGAGTGTTTTTTCTCCACCTGGGGAGAAATTACCCGTTTTAATTTTTAATAAAAATTTATAAAAACTTCCATAGTCCTTTGTTTACAAAGGCTTGGGGGTTTTTCTGCTTTCTGGCATCTTTAACGGCATATCATTTGCCTTTAAAAGAAAGAATAAAATAGATATAATTTATGAATGCTAACCCTTTTAATATTTGCCCATCATGCACAGAGGTAAATATATGTGTGTTGACTGAATCTAAAGAAAAGGTATGGTCGTGTAGTGAGTATAATGAGGCAGATGTAAAAAAAGAAGAAGTACAGGTAGTCGCTATGGAAAAAGAAATGCAAGTTGTGTGAAAATAGAGAAAATACAACAGAAGAGAAATTTAAGAAAGCAAAATAAATTCAAACATAAGTGAGATGACTTTAACCAAAGAATTAAAAAAACCAGTGAAGCGAAAAAATGCTAGAGGAATGGTTGATAATGTATTAGAACAATTTAATAGTGCGTCTGATCAAATTGGTTTACACCCTAATATCCGTAAAATATTAAGTATTACGAATAACGAAATTATTGTTAATTTTCCTGTAAAGATGGATAATGGAGAGGTTGAAATTTTCCAAGGGTATCGTGTACAACACAACAATGCATTAGGGCCATATAAAGGAGGTTTACGTTACCATCCAACAGTAGATATAGATGCAGCAAGAGCTTTGGCTATGTGGATGACATGGAAAACATCTTTGGCAGGTTTACCATACGGTGGAGGTAAAGGAGGAATTCAAATAGATCCTGCAAAATATTCAAAAGGTGAATTAGAGCGTATTACTAGACGTTTTACGTTTGCATTAGGAGATAACATCGGACCAGAGCATGATATTCCTGCTCCAGATGTTAATACAAATGCTCAAACAATGGCGTGGATGGCTGATACCTATATGAGTACAAAAGCACCAGCAGAGCGTTCTATGAATCAACACGTAGTAACTGGTAAGCCTATAGGAAGTGGAGGGTTAGAAGGACGTGATAGAGCTACAGGTTATGGAGTTTTCTTAACCATTAAGTTTTGGATTGAAGAAAAAAACGAGACTTTACAAAATAAAACCTTTATAGTTCAAGGGTTTGGAAACGTAGGATACTGGGCAGCTTATTTCTTAGAGCAAGAAGGGGCTAAAATGATAGGAGTTCAAGATGCTTACGGAAGTATTTATAATATAAAAGGAATCAAAGTAGAAGACCTTTTTAATTATACAAAAGCTAATAATGGAAATTTAGTTGGGTATCCAGAATCAATGGAAATAGAAAAAGAAGATTTCTTTGCTACTGAATGTGATATTTGTATACCAGCAGCTTTGGGTAACCAAATAACTGAAGAGAATGCACATTTAATTAAAGCTAATTTAATAGCTGAAGGAGCAAATGGTCCTATAAACGTCGAAGGGGAAAAAATACTCTTAGAAAAAGGAATAACAATCATTCCAGACATATTGTGTAATTCAGGAGGGGTAATTACAAGTTATTTTGAATGGCTTCAAAACCGTAATGGTGAGTTATGGAATATGGATGAGGTTATTGTGCGCTTAGATAAGAAACTAAAAGACTCCTATACCAGGGTTTCAGACTATGCAAAGTTGGAAGGCGTAGACATGCGAAAAGCAGCTTACTGTATAGCGATACAGCGTATTGAAAAGGCTTATGTTCAACGAGGTATTTTTCCATAAAAAAGAAGTAAAATGAAACACGGAAGTTTAGTTTTAGAGAAAAAAGAGTATGTGTACATTAAGAGTTTGCTAAATGTTTCAGAGCATACTGAAGAAAATAAAGTACAAACATCACTAGATAAGTTTGCTGAAGAATTAAAATCGGCTAAAATTTTAGATGAAGAACAAATGCTTGATGATGTTATACGCTTAAATACTGTTGTAACTATAGCTTCTGGAGATGTTTGGGAAAAAACTATTCAGCTTGTAAAACCAACTGAAAAGGATTTGAAACAGAACAAGGTTTCTATTTTAACACCAATAGGTATAGCTTTATTTGGTTATGCTTTAAACGATGTAGTTCACTGGGATTTACCAGGAGGAAGGAAAGAAGTTAAAATTTTAAAAGTTACTCAAAAAGAGGGGGAAGAGAGTTTTAGTACCTTAATTTAAAGACAAAAAAATGACACATAATAATCACGGTAGCGATATAGATGTCGTACATAAATATAATCATGTAGAACTAAAAGGATGGGTAGATCAATTATGGTATATCAATAAGGAGATTGAAAATCTTTTAAATTTATATGAGTACTCCATAGTTAATAAAACTATTTCTAAAGAAACATTGAAACTTTTTTCCGAAAGAAAAAAAGTAAACAATGAGCTTTATAAAACGGTCTTATCATATTCAAACACCTATGCTAACGTAGCAGAGTGTGACGATATACAATGCGATATGGCCTATTTAGGAGAGTACGATAGGTTACGTGAGAGTTATCACAAAAATTTGGAAGCTTATCAAAAACTGAAAGATAGGTTTTTTGAGGAAGCTTTATTAAAAGAATAACATTCTTGTAAAGCAAGTATGTTAGATTTGTAGAGTTAGTTGTAAAACCTTGGAATCATGTAGTTCCAAGGTTTTTTTGAATCGTAAACTAAAGAGACTTCTTTTTAGTTCTAAAATCAATTTTGTGAGATAGTTTTACCATGAAAGTATGGTTGTTTTCAATACGGTTTTCTTTTATAATTATGTATTGATTCATATAGCCTGTACTTAAGGTCAAAGCATTATTTAAAGGAATGTCAAAAGCTCCATAAGCCCTGTTTTGACTAAAGTTTTTATTATTTGTATATTTATCGATATCTAAAAACACTTGATTAAAAAATGAGATACTTAGTTTTGTCTCACCTTCTTTAGATCGTATGATTGGTATTTTTGCACCAAATACTAACCGTAATCGGTGTCTTGTTTTGTCTTTCATGATACGCTGTTCTAACAGCATTCCATAATTAACGGAAACTTTTTTAATTTTATTTTTTATAGTAAAGTACTCATAAATACGATGCTCTATTCTTTTCTTGGGGACAGGATGTGCTCCATACGGAAATAGAACTACCCATTCATACCCGGCACCAAAACTTATATTCTTTAAGTGGTCGTAACTTGTACCAAGCCTTAGTTTTGACTGTTGCCAATCCTTGACAAAATTATGTCTGCTCCAAGAGTATAAGGTTTCAATATTGAACTTTTCAGTTAATTGATACTTGCCAGAATAATACCACCATGAATTCAACTGGTCGGCTTTTTGGGCATTACTCTTAAAAACTATAAATAGAAATACGACAGCCAGCAATTTCTTTATCATTGCTTAGCGTTTTTTGCCTATAAAACGAAGTACACTTCCTTTACCATTATGGCAATTTCCCTCATTTAAAAGAACTTCTCTTTCGTCTAAAGTTTGAATTTCAAAACCAGTAAAATCTTGTTGTATTTGTTCTATAGAAAAAAGCATGTCTATATCTTTTGGACCACCTATTTTGGGATTGTTATTCTGATATTTTAAATGATTTTTACTGAACGCTTCGAATATGATGTACCCTCCAGGTTTAAGAAGTGTAATTAACTTTTGATGAATTGCAGAAATTTTCCAGGCTGTAAAATGTGCATAGATTAAACCAATCACATCAAAAGATTCTTTTGGAAATTCAAGATCTTGTATATCGCCTACAATATACTTTAAGTTAACATCAAACTCTTTGGCTAATTTTAAGGCTTTATTTTTTCCTTCAGTACTTAAATCGGTAGCAGTAACATTCCAGCCTAATTTGGAAGCATATACACCATTTCTACCTTCACCATCAGCAGGTAACAAAAGAGTTCCTGTTTTTAATTTTTGAAGCTCTTCTTTAAAAAATAAGTTGGGTTCTTTGCCATAAGCAAAGTTGAGGTTTTGATATCTTTCATTCCAAAAATCTATATACTTTAAATCGCTTTTTTTCATCGTATTTTTATTTTATTTATACGATGTAAAAGTAAATAGGGGCTAAGTCGCTACGATAGGATTATTGTAAAGTAGTATGGTACTTATGTTTGTTTTTTTCTGAAAGCTTCTGGAGAGTAGCCAGTATGTTTTTTAAAAAAACGTATAAAATAAGAAACATCTTCATAGCCTAAATAATATGCTATTTGATTTATTTGGTTGGAAGATGCTAAAAGGTACCTTTTAGACTCTAGTATAATTTGTTCGTTAATAAGTTCGGATGCTGTTTTACCTAAAGTCTGTTTTGTTATGGCGTTTAACTGATAGTTAGATAGATTTAACATACTAGCATATTTTGAAACTTGTTTTATACTAGTAATGTTTGTTTCTAATAAATGTAGAAATTTCTCAAGAGATTCTTGAATATATAGATCCTTAGTGTTAGAATCTTTGTTGTTGGTGCTTTTTAACCTTAGTAATTCTATAAAAAGAATATGAAGATTAGATTTTATAACTTCTTTATATGCTTCAGCTTTTTCTTTGTATTCTGAAAAAATAGAGGTCAATAAAGGGGTAATTCTTGAAAAAAGGTTTTCCTCTAATTGATAATAATTTGAAGCACTCACTTTTTGTAATAAAAGATTCATCCCTTTATCAATAGGATAATAAAAATCAGTATTAAACTGAATCATAAAACCTTCACTATTACTTTTTAATTCTAATTCGTGTACTTGACCAGGTCGGATTATAAAAATAGTATGACCTGTAACATGATAATTAACAAAATCTATTTCGTGATTTCCAGTGCCTTTTTTTAATGCTAAAAAGAAGTAGAAATCGTGTCTGTGAAGTTCATGAACCATATCTTTCCCTTTAAGAAGTTCCTGAAGATTTTTAATCATAAAATCACCAGAAAGGTTAGGTTCTTTTTGAGAAGTGTTTAAATGTCTTACAGGGATGGTCTTCATGAGGTTAGAATCAAAAAAGTAATACAAATGTAACTAGAAAAAGAGTAGGGCAATAATAAGTAATTTTAAAAAATAAAAAAGTCCTATAAATCAGATGATTTTTAGGACTCTTTAGTCGGGGTGGCAGGATTCGAACCTGCGACCTCCTGCTCCCAAAGCAGGCGCGATGACCGGGCTACGCTACACCCCGAAAAGTGTAAAAATTCGTAGTGTAGTTTATCTCGAATAAAATGAGAGGCTACACCCCGAATAATTGGGACTGCAAATGTAGAAAAAAAAAGTAAACGACAAATAAAAAAATGAAATAATTATTAAATAATTTGACTTTATAAGACAATAGTTAAAATATATTTAAAAGCCGATAACTAGAAATAAAAAAAAATTACATTTGTAACTTCAAAAATTCAAGATAATGGCAGAAAAAATTAAATGTTTGATTATTGGGTCTGGTCCAGCAGGTTACACCGCAGCAATATATGCAGCGAGAGCAGACATGAAACCAGTTATGTATACAGGAATGCAAATGGGAGGACAATTAACTACCACAACAGAGGTAGATAATTTCCCTGGGTATCCTAAAGGTACTGATGGTACAGCAATGATGGAAGATTTAAAAAATCAAGCAGAGCGTTTCGGAACAGATGTGCGTTTTGGAATGGTTACGAAAGTGGAGTTTGCTGATAAAGAAGGAGGAATTCACAAGGTAACTGTAGATGAATCAACTGAAATTGAAGCACAAACTGTTATTATTTCTACAGGAGCAACGGCTAAATATTTAGGTTTAGAAAGTGAACAGCGCTTAATAGGTGGTGGAGTATCAGCCTGTGCTACTTGTGATGGATTCTTTTACAAAGGACAAGATGTTGTAGTCGTTGGAGCAGGGGATACAGCTGCAGAGGAAGCAACCTATTTAGCTAATATTTGTAGTAAAGTAACGATGTTAGTCCGTAAAGATTACATGCGTGCTTCTAAAGCAATGCAACATCGTGTAAACAAAACAGAAAACATAACGGTGTTGTACAATACTGAAATAGATGAGGTATTGGGTGAAAATGTAGTGGAAGGAGTTCGTGCGGTTAACAATCAAACAGGAGAGAAAACTGAAGTCCCTGTAACAGGAGTATTTATTGCGATAGGACACAAGCCAAACACTGAATTGTTTAAAGGTGTTTTAGACATGGACGAAACGGGGTATTTAATTACGAAAGGAAAATCTACTAAAACTAATTTACCAGGAGTTTTTGCTGCAGGTGATGTGCAAGATAAAGAGTATCGTCAAGCTGTAACAGCAGCAGGTACAGGATGTATGGCAGCTTTAGATGCTGAACGTTACTTGGGTGCGTTAGAATAAAACAACGGCTATATAAAATTATAAAGGGTACGCTAGCGTACCCTTTTTGTTTTAATTAGAATTTTCTTGACTCTCATTAATAAGTTGTCGAATCCAATCGTTAGGAATCATATCTATAGTAAGGTTTATACGTTCTTCTTCTCCATTATTTATTACTTTATGCGGATCGGTAAGTCGCATATACCAACATTCTCCAGGTTTCATTAATACAGGAGTGTTATTTAAATAAAAAGTTACATTTTCTTTGTTTAAGATAGGAATGGTAAGCCGAATTACTGATTTTTCAACTTCCAAGCCTAAGGTAGGATCTGTGTGTTCTTTAACTGTTGAATGTGGAGCCAGTCGAAGCAACCTAACTAAGTTTACGGTAGTATTCTCTTTAAAAAAATCAATAACACTAGTTAAGTATGGAGACTTTTTTAAAGCATTGGTATCTAACCAATCTGTCCACGAACCATCAGCATAATCTTCAGCAGGAGGGGGAAAAGGTAACGAGGTATCCACTAGGTGTGCAGGCGATCGTAAAGCAATTACATCATAATATTCAAAATTATCTAATTGCAAAGCTTTAGCTTCTTCAAGCATTTTAGGTACCTCAAAATTAAAGGGCAATTTAATACGATCACTGAAAGTATTCCTTGTTTTAGTAGTCACTGTTTCCATAGACGTAAGTTTATAAAAGGTTAGGTTAGTATATTGTAAAACTACAAAAAGTTACATTTTCTTCACAAGTGTTACATTTTGATAAAGTTACCTCTTTTATTCTGACTTTTTATAATTTAAAAGCAAGTATCACTTAATTTTT
Source organism: Tenacibaculum sp. FZY0031 (assembly GCF_036350695.1). Lineage (NCBI taxonomy): Bacteria > Pseudomonadati > Bacteroidota > Flavobacteriia > Flavobacteriales > Flavobacteriaceae > Tenacibaculum > Tenacibaculum sp. FZY0031. The sequence goes on along the minus strand of NZ_JAZDVY010000007.1, from coordinate 202,780 downwards.
GACGATCAGATTTATAAACAGTAGGTATTGTTTGGTCAGGATTAATTTTAATACAAGTTAAATCAGGATTTCTGTCTACTCTTAAATCTTCAAGTTTTAAATTGTAACTAACCTCTAAATTAGCAAGTAAATTACTAGTAATATACAGGTGTTTTAAGTTCGTAAATGAATGAATATTAATAGTAGTTATTTGGTTGTCTGAAACCAAAAGCGTTTCTAAAGGGGTAGTATCATCTATATGTATAGAAGTAATTTTATTACTTGTTAATACTGCACTTTTCAATTTTGATGTGCCTTCTGTTTTAAATGAAGTTAGCAAATTGTTAGTTATAGTTAACTCTTCTAAAGAATTATTAGATATATTTAAATGAGTTAACTTGTTAAAAGATAAATGTAAGGTTTTCAACTTACTCGCTTTTTCTAAACCTGTAATAGTGGTAAGGTCGTTAGCATGAATATCTGCTAAAAGAAGATTAGGATTGTTACTAATGTCAATACTAGTTAAGTAGTTTGCGTTTAAATATAAGGTATCTAATTTTGTGTTAGAACTTAGGTTGATAGTTTCAATTTTTTGTCCAGCAGCAGACAAGTATGTTAGGTTCGTAAAAGCTTCCATTCCTGTTAGATCACTGGTTTTTCCAAAACTACTGTCTAAGTTTAAATTTAAGCGAGTAATTTTTTGCGCATCTTCTTTCGATATTTTTTGGTTGATACTCCCATCACTATCTAACTTTTGTTCTACTAATATTGCCTCAAAATGTTTGTCAGGAATGTGAATGTACGCTTCGTCTCCAGTATCAGGAGTTTCATCGTTACCAGAACATGAGGCAAAAAAAGATAGGGTGAAGATAAGTGAGATACAAGCGATTTTGTGTTTTAAAAGTACAGATTTCATGTGTTAACTTAGTTTTCTTAAGCGTAGCTTATATTTTTAATGAGTGTAAAATGTTTATTGTTTAGTTCGTTTCATATGCAAAATTGGGTAAGGTTTTCCTGCGGCATCAAGTTCAGAACGCTTGATTGTTTTAAACCCCAAATGATTGTAAAAACCAACAGCTTGCTCATTCTGTTCATTAACATCTACTTTATCTACATTCAATTTGTCAATTGAATATTCTAATAAGGTTTTTCCCACTTTTTTACCTCTATATTCAGGGTGGATAAAAAGCATTTCTAACTTTTGTTCGGCAACACCTAAAAAACCGACTATTTTTTCGTTGACTTTAATGCACTTTAACTCTACTGCATCTAAATACGTATTTAAGATAAGAGGTTTAAAATAAGCAATGTCTTCTTCTTTTAAAAAATGATGTGTCGCTCTAACGGAAGCTTCCCATAAGTCAACCACCTCTCGATATTCAGTTTTGTTTATAGTATCTACCTTATAATTCATTATATAGGTTCAATTAATTTACGAAAATTAATATATAATTCATTAGCTATTCTTAGAAGAGAAGGGGGAAGATTAGCTTTTTCCAATTTTTATTCAAGCTATAAAAATACAAAAAGTGACTCTGATGATTTATCAGAGCCACTGTTATTTTTTTGCTAAAAAAGTCAATAATTTTATAGATACCTATCAACTTCCTCTATTTCAAGATCATTAATACTCGCATATCTTTTTTTCATTTGTCCGTTATCATCAAACTCCCAGTTTTCATTACCGTAAGCTCTAAACCATTTGCCTTCTTTGTTTTGATATTCATATTCAAAGCGTACAGCAATTCTATTTTCACTATGTGCCCAATACTCTTTTTTTAGTTTGTAATTAAGCTCATTTTGCCACTTTTTACTCAAGAAGTTAATAATTTCCTCTCTACCGTTAACAAAGGTGTCTCTATTTCTCCATTCACTATCAATAGTGTACGCTAATGCTATTTTTTCAGGATTTTGAGAATTCCAAGCATCTTCTGCTAGTTGAATTTTTTGTTGAGCTGTTTCAAGAGTAAAAGGAGGAAGTGGATGTTTCTGTTCCATAATAATTATAGTAAGTTTTGTATGATTTTTTTTGATTTATATACTATTTCATTCGATTTAAAGAGTTGACTTTCTATGATAGCGCTTTCAAAAAGTAGATAACTATGTGTAGCAAGTAATTCGTTGTCTATTAACTCTTGAAAAAAGTTGTTCAATTCTTTTTTATGTAATTGAATTACGGTTAAAATACCTTCCTGTTCTTTAGATATTTCTGATAGAATATTCAAAAAACTACAGCCTCTAAAATTTTCTTTTGTATTCATATAAGCTATAAAATCGAATGCTAGTAATATCCTATCTTTTGAATTTTTACTTTTCGAAGTAAACTTAAAGAGTTCTTTAAACCAGAGCTCGTGTCTGTTATTTAAAAAGTCAATACACAAAGCATCTTTTGATTTAAAGTGTTGATAAAAACTTGCTTTGGCAACTTTAGCTTCTTTAATAACTTGGTTAATACCCGTGCTGTTATAACCTTGTTGATGAAATAAATGCGCAACTGTTTCTAATATACGTTCTCTAGGATTACTCATACTCTTAATTTTTGTCAAAGTTATATGAATTTTAAAGAACAGACAAGTCTGTTCGGATTTTTAACATTTTTAATTCAATACATAAGATGAATTTTTATTTGGAACAATCATTCTATTATGCGTATGTTTGTAAACGGAATGATTGTTCCAAAATAAATTATTAACTAAAAAAACAAAAAAATGAGTACATTAAAAGGTAAAATAGCCGTTGTAACCGGCGGAAATAGTGGAATTGGCTATGCATCTGCTAAAGAATTAAAAGACCAAGGAGCAACGGTTATTATCACAGGAAGAAATTCTGAAAAAGTTAAAGAAGCATCACAAAAGTTGGGAGTTAAAGGAATAGTTGCTGATGTTAAAGATATTCCTGCTATTGAGAATTTAGTAGCAGAGGTTAAAAAAGATTTTGAAAAAATTGATGTATTGTTTGTAAATTCGGGTATTTTTCAACCTGCTCCAGTAGGAGATATTAGCGAAGAAATGTTTGACCATCAAATGGCCATTAACTTTAAAGGAGCTGTATTTACTACCGAAAAATTCTTGCCCATTTTAAATGAAGGAGCATCCGTTATAAATTTATCCTCTATAAATGCTTATACAGGAATGCCTAATACAGCTGTATATGCAGCATCAAAAGCAGCGCTTAATTCGTATACACGAACAGCAGCGACGGAGTTGGCTCCAAGAAAAATAAGAATTAACTCAGTAAATCCAGGACCAATATCTACAGCAATTTTCGGAAAAACAGGAATGGAAGAAGAACAATTACAAGGTTTTGCTCAAACTATAGAAAATCGTATTCCTTTAAAGCGATTTGGACGACCAGAAGAAGTAGCAAAATTAGTTTCGTTTTTAGCATCTGATAACGCTTCTTTTATTACAGGAAGTGAATATAATATTGACGGAGGAATAAATGTTAATCCGCTATTGAGTTAATTTTTTTGAATATATTTGGAATGAAAGTTCCAATATGGTAATTTTGTGGAAGTGTAAACAACTTCCACATTTTTTATATGCCTAGAGTTAAATCATTTGACGAAAAAGAAGTACTAACCAAAGCAATGTGTTTGTTTTGGAAGCAAGGATATGCTGCTACTTCTGTACAAGATTTGGTAAGTCAATTAGGAATAAACAGAGCAAGTTTATACGATACTTTTGGAGATAAAGAACAGCTCTTTAAAAAGTCTTTCGAACTCTACAGAACTACTACAAAAAAGGGGTTAATAGAGTTTTTTCAAAATCATCCAAATGTGAAAGAAGGCTTTGCTGAGCTTTTTAATAAAGCTATACAAGAAGCTATTCTTGATGAAGATAAAAAAGGGTGTTTTGTGGTAAATGTTACAACAGAGCTTATTCCAAATGACGAAAGTTTACAAAAAGTCTTGATAGAAAATAAGCGTGATTTTGAAGACTTATTTTATGAATATTTGAAGGAGGCTAAGGAAAGAGGACAATTAAAAAATAGTGAAAACTTAAGGGCTATAGCTACTCTTCTTTACACACTTTACAATGGTATTCGAGTTGTTTCTAAAGTAGATCCTACTAACAAAGAGTTATCTAATTCTATAAATGTAGCCTTGTCTTTACTTACTTAGTTTTAAAATTCGAAAAGCTCCTTGAATTACTAAAACAAAAACAATGGTTCCGATAATCAAATCAGGTTTGTTAGAATTTAACCAGTGCACTAAAACTCCTGCTGTTATTACTCCTAAATTAATAATAATGTCATTTGAAGTAAAAATCATACTTGCTTTCATGTGAGCTTCTTCTTTACTTTTTGACTTCTGTAAAATATAAAGACAAATGCCATTTGCGATAAGTGCTAAAACCGAAACGATTATCATTGTTGAAAAGTTTGGAAGTTTTTCAGCACCAAAAAATCTTCTTAAAACTTCAACAAATCCAAGTAAAGCAAGAGTTATTTGAAAATACCCAGCAAGTTTAGCAATTCTTTTCTTTCTTGTTAAAGTTCCACCAACGGCAAAAAGGCTAATTCCATAAACAAAACTATCAGCAAGCATGCCTAGGCTATCAGCAACAAGTCCCATTGATTTAGAAATAATTCCCGTTGTCATTTCAACAATAAAAAAAGCAGCATTAATTCCGAGAACAGCCCAAAGTAATTTTTTCTGATTGGTGTTTTCTTCAAAATCAGTTTGACTGGTTTTTTCTGTAGAAACCCTTTTTCCGCCTAAGTTTAGTTCAATTACCGATTTTTCAATTACATCAACTTCTTCATTATGAAAAACTGTTAATTTTCTATTAGGAATGTCAAACTTTAAATTCGCTATACCAGAAATTCCGTCTAACTTCATTCGAATTAAACGCTCTTCAGAAGGACAATCCATTTTAGTTATTTCAAAGATAGTTTTATACATTGAATTTCTTTTTGAATCAGTAATAGGTAGGATAGTCTGTTGTTTTTATAGTTATGTAATAGATAGTACTATTCCCACTTAGTCATTAACTCAGTTATTCCTTTTTCAATACCAAGGTAATATTCTTCTTTTTTAAACTCAGGGATAATTGTTTTCTCAATTACTTCCTCACAAATTTCGTCTGTTAAAATTTGTTCAGTTCCAACGCCTGTAGAAATTCTTATTTTTTTTAGGGTTTTACTGAAAACAATAGTCAAGCCGTTATTTTTTTCTTTTTGACCTACCCCATTATAATTTGATAAGTCAATAGCGAATTGACTAAAATCGGTGTATTTTCCGATTGATTTAATAGAAACAATAGCTATTTGGTTGGAAGTCTTTTTCTCATATTCTCGAATTAACAAAGTTAATTTTTCCAGTTGTTCAATGGTGAAGAGAGATTCATAATCATTTACTACATTTTTTAGTGTGGGTAAATCACTTTCACCTAAATCGAGTTTGGTAAATTGAGCTTTTGGTGGATTAGGATTTGGTTCATTCTCCTCATTTTGTTGTAACTTACAGCTTGAAATTGTTAAAAAAGAGAGTATTCTTATTTTAAAGAAAAGTTTCATTTTTATACAACTAGTTTAAACAACTAATTTAGTAAATGCATATTGAATAGAAGTCTGAGTTCTTTAGGGATAGGTGAGTAGCAATTGTAACCAAAGCTTTTACTCATAATCAGGAATATTTAACCCTAAGATTAAATCCCTATGTGCTGTCCAAATACCATCTTCTTTTTTAAGTCGTATAATTCCAGAGCCACCTCTGTTTTTTTCTGATTGCTTTTTTTCTTCAGTAAGAGCAGGGTCGCTTTCAAATTGATAGCTGTCAATATAATAAGGTATGGTATTGGGTTCCTTTACATAAATATGAATGTGCTCTGGTTCTTGAGAGTTTGGATAAGACGCAGGTCTGAATGTATAAAAAGTAAATTTTCCATCGTTAGCTGTTTTAAGCCAATTTCTGTGTTGTCCGTGTCTTTTTTCCGAACCTACAGGTTTGTCACTAGGTTGGTAAATTCCATTTCTGTCTGTGTGATAAATGTAGAGTATAACATTTTCAGCAGGTGTTTTTCCGTCTTTGTTAAATACAGTACCCGTTATTTTTAGTTTTGGTTCATTTTCATGAAAACCCGGTAAGGTATCAACTGACTTAGGGTTTCTATTAAGCATTTTATAATCCAATAAAGCTTTACAGTCTTGGCAAGCTCCACCTACATTTCTTTCTACGTTAGTTTGTGTTTGTCCTTTACAGGAAGTTACAACTAGCATAAAAAAAAGCGCTCCTAAATAGTGTTTTAGTGTTTTGTGTTTAGAAAAAGTCATAACATATTTGTATAAAATTAGTTGTGTTTTTTAAGTTCTAATTTAGTGAATACGAGCTGAATAAGGAAACTATTGTTTTTCAGAAGTAGGCGAGAACAAGCAATTATTTATAGCTATTGTTGGCACACGTTTTTTATTCAACCATTTTTATTTGGATATAATTTTTCTCTAATTCGAGTATCAAAATCCGAACAACAAGGATCAATTTCCGCTTTCACATAATTCCCTCCTGACTCTACAAATTCAATTACAGTACCTGAACTACATTTTCTACAAAGCATTTCTTTTTTAGAGTTGGTTTGTATTATTTTCGGATTACTTTAAACCCTCTTGTTCCTGTATAAGTCCAATCAACATCGTATTTCAAAATTTTATTTTCATATTTCTCTACAATAATTACTTTAAAATAATTGTGATTTTTGGTTATCGGCATTGGTCCAAGTATTTTATCTTCCTTTCCTTTCCTTTTATTTTGTTTAAACTTTGTTTATAAAACAAATATTCTCTGTCGGATAGACCTTTTACTTTTTCTATTTTTTTTAAATTTCTGATACTACAAGTGTCTACCCTAAACTTATTTCTCAAAAATTCAAATGTTTCTCCTTGAATAAAAAAATATATTTTATCATTAGTAGTTTTTTTTACATCCTCTTTAGAATCATACATCACATACTTGGTTTGCTTTGAAAACTTTTGCCCATTTATAAAAAAATAATTTGATGTTGATTCTTGAGAATATGATTTTACAATGATAAATAAAAACAATACTATTTTTCTCATAATTAATTACAATTTGAAGTTCCGTTAAAAAAATATTGATTTAGTATGTCAATAATCGCTTGTTGTTCTATAGAAGTTAAATTCTGCCAAGTAACAGTACTTTTATTATTTTCCTCATATGCTTAAATCAATTCAAAATATTATGAATAATAAAAAAAAGTAGTAGGGCAAACTACTACTTTTAAAATTTAATCGATAATTGAATCTTCCCATTTAACACAATACACATGTATACAATCATCTCGTTTCTCATAAAGAAAGATTTTTTGAAAGATTTGATCCTTTTTTTTAACTATAATTTTGTTGTCCTCTTTATTAATATTTTTTAATTGATGTGCTCTATTTAAAAAGCTATCCATTTTTAAAACTTCTGGCTTTAATTTTTTTTGAATACTTATGATTCTATAGCAGTCTTTATCTTTGAAGTATGTAAAACTATTTTCACCTATAAAAAAAGTTACTGTCTTATCTGTTCTTGTTTTTATGTTTTTTTCTCCAAACAAATTATATGATAAATGAGCTTCCTGACAAAATAGAGAAGTACAACTTACTATCATTATTAAAATCAATAATTTATTTCTCATTGTTAATTACATTTTTTAGTTCCTGTGCTTTTATAATTTTTAACAGTATTTATTATTCTATCTTTTTCTGAATTAGAAAGATTATTCCAAGTAACTGTATTTTGTAACCCCTCCCAAGCTAAATCCGTATATAACGAATTGGTGTTTTGAGAATTATCAAATTCCTTCAGCATGCCTGCTATAGTTCTAACATAATGAGCAGCCATTTGTTCATGTTGCCAGTTTTTATGTCTTCTATAATAGTCATAAATCCCAGGAAAATCATTTATAGATACTTTATAGTTTACAGAACGTAATTTCCTGTACATTTCAGCATGTATAGTTTCATGAGTCAATGTTCGTGCCAATCCCAATACTGTTCTTTGAGAAAGGTCATTTCCATTTTGTTTATATCTACTTCATAACTAATTCTTTTTAGTACTTGATCTTTTTCATTAAAAGTAAAAAAAGAACCATCACCAACCACACCTTTCAAAATATTGCCAGAAGAGGTGTAACCCTTAACATTATTTATAAAAGCTATATAGTTGGTTAGTTCATAGGTCCCAGGAGCACTTCTTGGAATTATCAGTTTTATTCCATTTGTACTAATATTATCAAAAGCTAATTCAACAGTTATTTTGTTTGAATTAGGAGTGTGATTAAGTGTGTATGATATTGTGTTTTGCGCAAACGAAACATTAAGAAAGATAAACGTAAAAATTAGTAAGATGGTGTTTTTCATTTCTCAATGTTTTTGTATTAGTTTCTATAATGATTAGAGCTAGGTGAGTAGTAATTACTTGTAGTTAAGTAGCAAAAAACTTTTACTCATAATCAGGAATATTTAACCCTAAAATTAAATCTCTATGAGCAGTCCAAATACCATCTTGCTTTTTAAGTTGTATAACTCCAGAGCCACCTCTGTTTTTTTCTGATTGCTTTTTTTCTTCAGTAAGAGCAGGGTCACTTTCAAATTGATAGCTGTCAATATAATAAGGTACTGTATTGGGCTCTTTTACATAAATATGAATGTGCTCTGGTTCTTGAGAGTTTGGGTAAGATGCTGGCCTGAATGTGTAAAAAGTAAATTTACCATCGTTACCTGTTTTAAGCCAATTTCTGTGTTGTCCGTGTCTTTTTTCCGAACCTACAGGTTTGTCACTGGGTTGGTAAATTCCATTTCTGTTTGTGTGATAAATGTAGAGTATAACATCTTTTGCGGGTGTTTTTCCGTCTTTTTTAAATGCAGTACCCGTTATTTTTAGTTTTGGTTCATTTTCATGAAAACCAGGTAAGGTATCAACTGACTTAGGTGTTATGTTAAGCATTTTATAATCCAATAAAGCTTTACAGTCTTGGCAACCTCCATCTACGTTTCTTTCTACGTTAGTTTGCGACTGCCCTTTACAGGAAGTTACAATTAACATTAAAAAAAGTGCTCCTAAATAGTGTTTTAGTGGTTTGTGTTTAGAAAGATACATAACGTATTCGTATAAAATTAGTTGTGTTTTTAAAGCTCTAATTTAATGAATACTAGATGAATAAGGAAATTACTGTTTTCAGAAGTAGGCGAGAACAAGCAATTATTTATAGCTATTGTTAGCAAATGTTTTTATATTTTTTCGTTGTCAATTCTGTTTTTATGTTTTTCAATATCGTTAATCATAAATGCCAACATTTCACTTCGTGCTAAATCCGTCTTTTTTGTATACAAATCTTTTCTTATATTTAAAAGCAAGTCAGAAAGATAAGTTAACATAATTACAGCATATTCTTCACCTTCACCCTCATCTTCATAATCCTCAGCCTTTATGTTGAAAAAGGCTTGCATAATATTATTATAAGATTTTACTACTTCGTCAGAACCAAAGGTTGTTAAATTAAATGCAGCTTTTCTATACTCCAATGAAAGAAGCTTGTTAATTCCTTTTTGTTTTTGATTTTCTTTTAAAGTAAATGTAAAAACTGTAATAAAAGGTTCAAGAAGAGTTTCGTAAGTTTTTATTTTGAATTCTCTAGTTTTTTCTTCAGCGATTAAGGTGTCCTCTCTTTTAGATTTGAAGAACCAAGTAATTAAACCTCCAACTGTTATTAGTATAGGACTTAAAATAGTTATAATTAGTGTCTTATCCATTTTAAATTTAGTTGATTTTTTCCATATACCTTTCTCCGTAATCTGGTAAATCAATTAGAAAAGACTGCGGATCTGATTTCATATGCATACGAGATGAAATGGTATTGTATTTTTCGTGAATTGCATCTCCATTAAAATTGATTTCAAAAATGTCATTTTTAATTCCTTGAACTGATATATTTCCTTGAACAAGAGTTAAATTGTTTTCGTCTTTTACCCAGAGAGTAGCTCTTTCCAAATCTGGAACATGTAGAGTTATAATTTTATCATCTCTATAAGCATAAAGAAGAAAATCTTTGCTTTTCCAAGTTCCAATAATTTCTTCGTTGTTCATAATTTTAAATATTTGATAACGGACTTGTGTATGAAACGTAGCGTGTAAAAAGGCATTAACTTTTCGGGTTAACACAGAGTCGAATTTTTATATTTTGTTTTTAACTTATCAATTTTAAAATCCAAATTAAAAATTTGGCGACTTTACAAGCATACTTAGACCTTTCGATTTAGCACCTATCAGTTACGTTTTATACACGTTGTTGTGCGTAGTTATTTTATGTTTTCAAATTCTGTTAATGAATCAAATGTCATATATTCATTTAACGGTTTAGATTTAATTCTTTTCTCTTTTTCGTGTATTAAAAAGTCAATAGGTGTTATTCCACAAAAACTTATTTTTCCAACTTCTGTATTCTTTTTTATCATTCTCAAGCCAGAAATTTTCCAAGTAATCGAAAAGGGTTTATTATCAACTTCATAAGCATATTGATATTCAATAACGTCAAGTTTATTCAAAAATTTCGAATAGAATTCGTTTTCATCCTCATTTTCATAAAAATCATAATCTAAAGAATGATAATTGATTTCCGTAATTTTTCCTTTTTTGCCATTTTCCAAAGTTATAATATCTCCAATTTTGAAAGGACAAATTTTCTCTGCTTGTAATATTAATAATTCGTCAAGTTCTTTTCTAATCGGTTTAACTTTATTATTAATTAAGTCAGTTAGTTCCTTTCGTAAATATTGTATTCTACTTATTGTTTTTTCTGCCATACGTTTAGCATATTTTTTAAATACTGTTCTGGTTTTGGCATAGGAAATGATTTTCCTTCCTTGTTTTTTCTTAAGTGTTTGTTGTAATTTGAATTAATTTTTTCCCAGTCACTTGGATATGTTTCAATGAATTTTTCCATAAACATCTGAAAAGAATATCCTTCTTCAAGAGTTGAAATTACATTTTCTATTTTTTCACCTTTTTTTAAAATTACACTCATATTTCGGTGTTTTTAGTTAATTACGCACAACGGTTAGTATATGAAAAGTAGGCGATTTTGAAGTACTAAATTATCGGTTGAAAACAAACTTTGACGAGAGCTAAACCCTTTAATTTCATTGACATGCCGCCTATTTTTTATATACATTGTTGTAGAACGTTTTATATGTTTTTAGCATTTCATTCCCCATATCAGACAACTCATAATCATTCAAGGTTTTTATCATCTCTCCGAAGTCGTATTTGATTTTTTGAAAAGATTGATTTTTAGAATCAATAGAGTATTCTGTCATTCTAAATAAAGCGTGTGAAGCGTGTAACCGACCCATTGGAGGTCTTTCTTTATTTTGAAAAGGTGAATATTCTAAATTGCTTAAAAATTTTTCATCAATCAACGAGTCGACAAGATTAACTAAGAATAATTCTTGGTGAGCAAGTTCGTGTACTATAGTAATATCTATGTCTTCGTTTGAAAAAAAAAGGCTCTCACTTATAATTATTGCTCCAAATAAATGAGGCGTAGAAAGACTGTAAGCCTCATTTTTTTCTACAACTAGAATGAAAGGAACATATTTAGTTAAATATTCAAAAATTTCAGGACTGAATTTTCTTATCCTATCTAAAGAACTGCTAATTAGTTCTACATATTCTGAATTATGGTTAATCAGACTTAATTTGTCTTTAAACGATGATATTTTTTCCAATGATTTTTTCCAAAAATCGCAAGTATTCTTTTTTGTAATTAGATAAGGTGGCTTTTCTGATTTCTCTTTGAATACTATATCATCTTCAATTTTAAGATAATAGTCAGCACATTTACTAGTGATATAGTTCTTATTCGATTGTAGCGTTAATGACGAATTGAAATCAGGAAATAGAGTATCAAAACTCCATTCCTGATTTTCCATTTTTGATATTACTTCTTTTTTCCTATCCAAAAGTTATTCTTCACTTTTACCCTCTGCTGCAATAGATTTATTCATCTCATCAAGAAGACCTTGCACATCATCTATATGGCTCTGAATTAATTTCATAATGTCATCTACAGGTCTTGGGTCAGGTTGTGGTCTTCCATTTACTCTTTTTTCAGAATAATCTTCTTTTTTAAAAATTTCTAAATTCATAATTTTTGTTTTTAAAGTTAATATATGGTTTTATTTTAATGTTCTACAACTTGTATATATAGATGTATAATACATCCTTATACAACCATTTTGGTAGGTTTATGATTGTATTTTATGTTTGTTTATACTTAAACGAACTTACTAATAATAATTTAATTTTCTTACGGAATCCCATAAGTTCAGTTATTTAGGGAATAAAAGATGTGTTATGTGTCATTAAAGGTAGCGTGGTCGCTGATATCACAGCATGTTTTCTGCTTTTACATCTGTATAGATTCAACCCAACATTCACTATATACTTATGAGCGGACGCTGCCTTTGATAATAAAAAATAAACCTCATACTAACAAACCAAAAAAAGGCTATATCGTATGAGGTTTCCCCTAAGTTATTAATTCGTTTAAAGTAACAACTATCGTGAATTATTCTTCAGTAGTTACTTTTTTAAAACGCATCATGGTTACATCGTCCATCAATAAGTTTAGTTTTCCTTCTATGTCAAAACTATACTTGTTTATTTTTTTTATGGTTTTTAAAAACTCTTGTTCCCCTTGTCCGCAGTACATCATCGTAGTTGGTCCTGGTTCTCCAAAAGAAATCGCATTTTCTTCTCCTAACGTAAATTCAGCAGTATACCCGTTACAACCGTTATTTCCTGTAGCTTTGTTTGTTTCTTTATCAAACGTAAGTTGTGGCTTTTTATCAGGAAACAATCCTTCAAAAGCAATTCTAGGTCCAGAAATGTATTCTAGTTCCCAAGTGGTTCCGTATAATTGTTCAGCAGTATCTTTTTTAGCACAAGACACGGTGATTAATAGAATTACTGCGAATACAAATGATAGTTTTTTCATACTATGTAAGTTTAGTTATTAGTATTAAATTCAGTTGAGTTTTTTACTACAAATTTTCTAGATGCTTCACCATCTACCAATTTGTAAGTAATTTGTCTGGTACCTCCTGTTGGGTTAGCATTAGAATCTTCTTCTTTATAAATAGGAAAACGTTGCGCTAAGGTTGTTTCAATAATGGTAAATTCATCGTGCCCCATATATCCCTTACTTAATTCTTTATTATCGGTAATAGGAGGGAAGTATATTTGACTCATCGATTTTTTATTGTTTACTGAAAACCCTATTACATTTCCGTAGCTTCCACTTCCGTCAGATTTTGTATAGATTAATACTTCTGGAGAACCATCAGAATTTAAATCTTCAATTTCAGCATCAACAACGTTACCATCAATTGTTTGAGTAACAGCTGAATTGTCAATTTCTAATCCGTAAGGAGTAACCGTTAATTCAGTTTCCATTCCATTTTTTTGAGTAGCAATGCTAAAACTAATTCCTTGTAAGGTTACATTTTTTCTAAAAATGGTTTTGTCTATCTGTGTTTGGTCAAGATTTCCTTCAATTTTATGATAAGAACCTGCAAGACTTCCTCCTCCTGAACAGTAAAAGTTTAATAAACCGTTATCTTCTCTGTTTGCCGTTGCAATAGAAATTTGTTTGTTTTTAAAAGAAAATACTACAGTTTTACCATTTATGTCAGCTGTATACGTGCTGTCATTTGTTTTTTTAGCAAGAGCGTCAAAAGTACAGGTAGGTTTTTTCTTGTCAGCACGTGAGCGAACAGCAATTTTTATATTGTCATTTGCGGCTGGTTTTACGGCAACAGAAACCCAGTCGTACCCTTCGTTCCTCTTTTCGTATTCTGATGAAACGTAGTTTCCTGTAACATCAGTCATAGTAGCTACTGTTACTTGTTTAACAGTTTCTTGTGTGTCTGCTTTTTTTGCTTCGTTTTTACAGCTAACGATGGCTAAAAAAGCCATTCCTAGTAGTGCTGAATGGGTAAGTTTTATCATGCTATTTTATGTTTTTTGCTTCTAAATAACAATAAATATACCATTAAAGATATGAAAAAACGTTTTAAGAAAACCTTAAGATTCTTGTTTTTTTAGTAGGTTGATATTGTAGTGTATAGGTTTTTTAGCTTTTTTTTGAGCATAAAAAAAAGACCGCCAAAAATTAATTTGACGATCTTTTAAACAAACAACTAAATTCTAAAACCTATAAAAGTTGAAGAAAATTTTTCTATTTTTTTAGAAGCAGTATTTATTTTCTGCTTTTAATTTTTCTGCGATTGTGTCACGTAATTCAACTACGTTAGGATAGTTTGCATACTTTGTAAAACGCTTAAGTCCCATTAACATCATGCGTTGCTCATCACCTTCAGCGAAAGAAATAATTCCTTCTCTTGCGCTTTTAGTAATAATTTCTACAGCATTGTATAAGTATAACTTAGCCATTGCAATCTGTTCTTTTTGAGCCTCTTCACCAAAACGCTTCGCGTTCTTTTCTGTTCTTAAAATTCCAGATTCTGCCATGTATATTTCAATTAAAATATTTGAAGCAGCCGTTAATAACTGTTGGTGTTGCTCTAACTCAGGTCCAAATTTTTGTAAAGCAGCTCCTGCAACCATTAAGAATACTTTCTTAAGTTTAGCAAGTATTTCTTTTTCTTCTGAGAATAATTCAGAATAATCTGGAGTATCAAAAGAAGGAATTCCCATTAATTCGTTTTGAACTGCCATTGCAGGATTTAATAAATCTACATGACCTTTCATTGCTTTTTTAACTAACATTCCTACCGATAATAAACGGTTAATTTCGTTAGTTCCTTCGTAGATACGAGCAATACGAGCATCTCTCCAAGCAGACTCCATTGGAGTTTCTTCAGAGAATCCCATACCTCCGTAAATTTGGATTCCTTCATCAGCACAGTTTTGTACGTCTTCTGAAACCGCTACTTTTAAGATAGAACATTCAATAGCATATTCTTCAACACCTTTTAATTCTGCTTCTTGATGAGAGTTTCCTTCAGATTCACGAATCGCGATTCTGTCTTCAATATTTTTAGCAGCTCTGTATGATGCAGACTCACCAACATAAGCATTGGTAGCCATTTCAGCTAACTTCATTTTAATAGCGCCAAACTCAGCAATAGGAGTTTTAAATTGCTTACGCTCGTTAGCATAGTTTACAGCATGAGTTATAATTCTTCTTTGAGAATCTAAACAAGCTCCTGCTAATTTGATACGACCAACGTTTAAGGCGTTCATTGCAATTTTGAATCCACCACCACGAACAGATAACATGTTTTCAACAGGAATTAAGGTATCGTTGAAAAATACCTGACGAGTAGAAGAGGCACGAATACCTAATTTGTGTTCTTCTTCTCCTAAAGTTACTCCGTTAGGATTGTTTTTATCATATTCTAAGATAAAACCAGTAATGTTTTTATCGTCTTCTATACGAGCAAAAACGATGAAGATTTCAGCAAAACCTGCATTCGAAATCCACATTTTTTGTCCGTTAATTTTATAGTGCTTTCCGTCTTCAGTTAACTCAGCAGTAGTTTTACCTGAGTTCGCATCCGATCCTGCTCCTGGCTCAGTTAAACAGTAAGCTCCAAAACGCTCTCCCATTGCTAATGCAGGAACATATTTTTGCTTTTGCTCTTCAGTACCGTATAAGGTAATTGGCATCGTACCAATACCTGTATGCGCACCAAAAGCAGTACTAAAAGATCCTGTTCCACTAGAAATGTAATCACATGTTAACATGGTAGAAACGAATCCCATTCCTAATCCACCATAAGCTTCAGGAACCGCCACACCTAAAAACCCTAATTCACCAGCTTTACGCATCGTTTCTTCGGTAAGTGCATAATCTTTCTTTTCGAAACGTTCTTTATGAGGAATGATTTCACGGTCGTTAAATTCTTTAACCGCATCACGCATCATTGTTTGCTCTTCTGAAAAATCTTCAGGAGTAAATATATCTTCACATGTTGTTTCTTTTACTAAGAACTGCCCTCCGCGTAAAAGATCTTTTGTTAATTCTGACATCTTTATTAGTTTTAAGAAAAGAGAAAATAGAGAATAGAAAAAGACTAGGTAAGAGTATTTTGAAAACTCATTGTCATTCTTTGAAATTCTTCTATTTTTTCTTCAAGTATTGTTAATGTTTCTTGGTTAATATATTTTCTGTGAAAAGCAACTAATAACTGTGTGCCTAGTTCAAAAGAAGAACCTAAAGCAATGTTTAAATAGTTGCTAAACGACTTATTGGTATTTGCCGAACCTTCCGCAATATTACTAGGCATAGAAACAGAGCATCTGCTCATTTGAGAAGACAAATCATAACGCTCATGCTTTGGAAACTCTACTAGTACATCAGAAATGTTATTTGCAATTTCTAACCCTAGTTGCCAAATTTTTAGATTTTTATAATTATGTCTCTTACTAGTACTCATTAAAAGTCTATTCTCTTTTCTCTATGCTCTTTACTCTTACTAGCTAAGGAATTCAAAAATACCAGCAGCACCTTGACCAGTACCTACACACATGGTTACCATTCCGTATTTGTTATTCATGTTACGCTTACGCATTTCATCGAATAACTGAACAGATAGTTTACCACCAGTACATCCTAATGGGTGACCTAAAGCAATTGCTCCACCATTTACGTTAACGATATCCGGATTTAATCCTAATTCGCGAATAACTGCTAACGATTGTGAAGCAAACGCTTCATTTAGCTCAATTAATTCAATATCACTTTGTTGTAAACCTGCTTGTTTTAATGCTTTTGGAATAGCGGCTACAGGACCAATTCCCATAATACGAGGTGGTACTCCTGCTGCTGCATAACTTACTAAACGAGCTTCTGGTTGAATACCTAGCTCTTTTACCATATCTTCACTCATTACCATAACAAAGGCAGCTCCATCACTTGTTTGTGATGAGTTACCAGCAGTAACAGAACCATTAGCAGCAAATACTGGACGTAATCTTGCTAAGGCTTCTACGCTGGTTCCACGACGTGGACCTTCGTCTTTAGTAACGGTGTAATTTCTTGTTGCACGTTTTCCGTTTCCATCAATGTAAGTTTCTTCCACATCAATTGGAGCTATTTGATCTTGAAAACGATCGCTATCTAATGCTTTTAAAGCTTTCATGTGCGATTCGTATGCAAATTGATCTTGATCTGCACGAGATACATTGTATTGTTGCGCTACTGCTTCAGCAGTATTCCCCATTCCCCAATAGTAATCTTCGTGACCTGCATTTACGATATCGTAGTTTAATTCTGGTTTAAAACCTGTCATTGGTACAGAACTCATGCTTTCTGCTCCACCAGCAATAATACACTCTGCCATTCCAGATTGAATTTTTGCTACTGCCATACCAATAGTTTCTAATCCTGATGAACAGAAACGGTTTACGGTAACTCCAGGAACATCGACAGAATCTAATCCGATTAACGAAATAATTCTTGCCATGTTTAATCCTTGAGAACCTTCTGGCATCGCGTTACCAACAATAACATCGTCGATACGCTTTACATCGAATTCTGGCAACTTACCCATCATATACTTGATGGTTTCAGCAGCTAATTCGTCAGCTCTTTTAAATCTGAACACACCTTTTTTAGATTTCCCTACGGCGGTTCTATATCCTTTTACTATATATGCTGTTTTCATATTTTCTTGCTTTTGGCTATTGGCTATTGGCTATTGGCTATTGGCTTTTAGCTATTGGCTAATAGCATAGTAATTTTAATTACGTAAAGGTTTACCAGTTTTTAACATATGCTGAATACGCTCTAACGTTTTTCTTTCAGTAGTTAAACTTAAGAAAGCTTCACGTTCAAGGTCTAATAAATACTGTTCAGTAACTTTTGTTGGTTCTGATAAATCTCCTCCAGCCATTACATAGGCTAGTTTGTTTGCAATTTTCTGATCGTGTTCAGAAATATATTTAGAAGCTTCCATAGAGTCTGTTCCTACTAAGAACATTCCTAAGGCTTGCTTACCTAATACTAAAACATCTTTACGTTTTGCAGGTTGTGTATAACCTGCTTCTGCTAATAACACAGCGTGTTTTTTAGCTTCTGCAATTTGACGGTCTTTGTTTACCACCACAACGTCTTTTCCTTTTTGTAGTAAGTTTAAGTCGTATGCTTCATAAGCTGAAGTTGCCACTTTAGCCATACCAATAGTTAAGAAGTGCTCTTGTAATACGTTTAATTGAACATCACCCGTGTGGAATAAGTCTTGTGCTCTTAACGCCATTTCTTTAGATCCACCACCACCAGGAATTACTCCAACTCCAAACTCTACCAATCCGATGTAAGTTTCAGCAGCAGCAACTACTTTGTCTGCGTGTAATGATAATTCACATCCACCACCTAACGCCATTCCGTGAGGAGCAGCAATCGTAGGAATTGCAGAGTAACGCATACGCATCATGGTATCTTGGAAATACTTGATCGCCATGTTTAATTCGTCGTACTCTTGCTCAACAGCCATCATAAAAATCATTCCGATGTTGGCACCTACTGAGAAGTTTGCAGCTTGGTTACCAATTACTAATCCTTGGAAGTCTTTTTCAGCTAAATCAACTGCTTTGTTTAATCCAGCTAACACATCACCACCAATGGTATTCATTTTAGATTGGAATTCACAGTTTAAGATTCCGTCTCCTAAATCTTCAATTACAACTCCAGAGTTTTTGAATACCTCAGTAGTTTTACGAATGTTATCTAAGATGATAAATGAATCTTGTCCTGGTTTTTTAACTTGTGCTTTTGCAGGTACATCGTAGTAATATGTTGCACCGTCTTTAACTGTATAGAAAGAGGTTTGACCACTAGCCAACATCTCTTTTATCCACAAGGCAGGTTCTGCCCCTTCAGCTTTCATTAATTCGATACCCTTTTCAACTCCTACAGCATCCCAAATTTCGAAAGGACCATTTTCCCATCCGAAACCAGCTTTCATGGCATCGTCAATTCTGTATAATTCGTCAGAAATTTCTGGAATTCTATTTTGAACATAGGCAAACATTGCTGCGAAGTTCTTACGGTAGAATTCTCCCGCTTTATCTTTTCCGCCAACTAATACTTTAAATCGGTCAATTGGCTTATCGATTGTCTTTGTTAATTCTAAGGTAGCAAATTTTGCTTTTTTAGACGGACGGTATTCCATCGTATCTAAATCTAAGGCTAAAATTTCACGCTTTCCTTCAGCATTGGTTGTTTTTTTGTAAAAACCTTGCTTGGTTTTGTTTCCTAACCACTTGTTTTCCATCATTGTGTTGATGAAATCTGGCAACTTAAACAAGTCGTGAGCTTCGTCGTTAGGACAGTTTTCGTAGATTCCGTTAGCAACGTGTACTAAAGTATCTAATCCAACAACATCAACAGTACGGAAAGTAGCCGATTTAGGACGTCCAATAACTGGACCAGTTAATTTATCAACCTCTTCAATAGTTAAGCCTAATTCTTTTACTTGGTGGAATAACGATTGGATTCCGAAGATACCGATACGGTTACCAATAAACGCTGGTGTATCTTTTGCTAATACTGAAGTTTTTCCTAAGAATTTAGAACCATAATCCATTAAGAAGTCTGTAACTTCTTGTTTACAATCAGGTCCTGGAACAACTTCAAATAATTTTAAATAACGAGGAGGGTTAAAAAAGTGCGTTACCGCAAAGTGCTTACGAAAATCTTCACTACGTCCTTCGTTCATAAACTTAATAGGAATCCCTGAAGTGTTGGTAGAAATAATAGTACCAGGCGTACGGTATTTTTCAACTTGCTCAAAAACACTTTGTTTAATGTCTAAGCGCTCAACAACTACCTCCATAATCCAATCTACATCTTTTACTTTGTGTAAATCGTCCTCAAGATTTCCAGTAGTAATTCTATCTGCAAATTTTTGATTGTAGATAGGTGATGGTTTCGACTTTAACGAAGCAGCCAAAGCATCATTTACCAAACGGTTACGAACTACTTTGTCTTCTAAGGTGAGTCCTTTTGCTTTTTCTTTGTCGTTAAGTTCTCTTGGAACGATGTCCAAAAGCAACACTTCCACGCCAATGTTAGCAAAATGACATGCAATACCTGATCCCATGATACCAGAACCGATAATTGCTACTTTTTTAATTCTTCTTGCCATTTGTTTGTTGGTTTGTTTTATACAGCTTTATTGTCAATATCATCTTCGTATATTAACTTATCTATAATTAGTTTGTTTATTGTTGTTGTTACTTTAAAGAAGCTATCTAATTCTTCTTCAGTAATATGTTCTCTTACCTTATTATTGAATTGGTATACGTGTCCTTTTGAAACTTCGCGCATTTCTTTACCGTATCCGGTAAGTTTTAAAATAACGCTTCTACCATCATTAGGATTTTTCTCGCGACATATAACTCCCTTATCTTCCATAGTTTTTAATAAACGAGAAAGACTTGTAGGTTCCATTCCCATTAACGGACCCAATGCAGTTGAAGGGGTGCCGTTTTCAGAATCGATATTCAATAAAGCAAAAGCCGTGGCCATTGTGCTATCGTGCTTTGCAGCTTGCTCGTTGTACATTTTTGCAACGGCTTGCCACGTGGCTCTTAATTGGTGATCTATTGATTTATCCTTGTCCATGGATGCCAAATATATAAAATTTTATTATGCATGCATAGTATTTTGTAAAAAAGTTATGCATGCATAATAAAATTAACAAAAAATTAATCTTGTAACGTTTAGAGCGAAGCGTATACTAATTGAGTATAAAAATATGTAAGTTTGTCACTGCTGTTTTTAAATAAACGGCAATTAATCAACTATAAAATCTATGAACAATTTATTAGAAATTAACAATGTAGTAAAACGTTATGGCGATTATACTGCGTTAAATAATGTGTCGATGCACATTCCTAAAGGAAGTGTTTTTGGTTTGTTAGGACCTAATGGAGCAGGGAAAACCTCGCTTATTAGAATTATCAACCAAATAACAATGCCTGATGCCGGCGAAATTATTTTAGATGGAGAAAAGTTAGCTCCAAATCATATAGAACATATAGGGTATTTACCAGAAGAAAGAGGGTTGTATAAAAGTATGAAGGTAGGAGAGCAAGCATTGTACCTTGCTCAATTAAAAGGGTTGAGTAAATCGGAAGCTAAAAAGCGATTGAAATATTGGTTTGATAAATTTGATATAGGAGCTTGGTGGAATAAAAAGATTGAAGAGTTATCTAAAGGAATGGCGCAGAAGGTGCAGTTTATAGTAACGGTACTACATCAGCCTAAATTATTAATTTTTGATGAGCCTTTTTCTGGGTTCGATCCTATCAATGCCCAGCTAATAGCAAAAGAAATATTACAGTTGCGTGATGAAGGAGCTACCATCATTTTTTCTACCCATAGAATGGAGTCTGTTGAGGAGATGTGTGATTATATAGCGTTGATTAATAAGTCGAATAAAATTTTAGATGGTAAGCTAGAAGATATTAAAAAGGAGTTTAGAACAAATACGTTTCAGGTTGGATTAGCAACGTCTAATTCTAAAGAAGTAGAAGAGAAATTAAAACAAAACTTTGAAGTGTTACCGGCAGATTTCAAATTATTGAATGACGGATTAAAACTGAATGTAAAATTGACCAACGGAAGTTCTCCAAACGATTTGTTATCGTATTTAACAACTCAAGGGCAAGTACAACATTTTGTAGAGTTAGTACCAAGTGCCAATGATATTTTTATTCAAGCAATCCATAAAAACAGTTAAGCAATGAAAAGATTACGATTAATTATAGAACGCGAATTTATAGCTAAGGTTAGAAATAAGTCGTTTATCGTCATGACTTTCTTAAGTCCACTGTTAATGATTGGTATGGGAGCTTTGGTATTTTTCTTAATGAAAAAGAATGATGAGAAGGTTAAGAAAATAGTATATGTTGATGAGTCGGGAATGTTCTCTAAAGATATTTTTAAAGATTCAAAAACAGTAAAGTACGAGGATTTTACTGCTTTAGGAATAGAAGATTCTAAAAAGAAGGTAGAAGATGGTGATTATTACGGGGCTTTATACATTCCGAAACAAGATAGTTTAGAGGTATTGGCAAAATCGATTGAGTTTTTCTCGAAAGATTCACCAAGTATGTCTGTCATGGAAAGTCTAGAGGATAAAATAGATAAGGAGTTACGTCATAAAAAATTAACCAGCTTCGGAATTGATATTGCACATATTGAAGAATCGAAAATAGCTTCAGAAATAAAAATGTTGAATTTTTCTGGTGAAAAATCTTCAAAATTAATCAATGGATTAAAAATAGGTGTAGGAGCTATCGCAGGATATTTGCTAATGATGTTTGTGATGATTTACGGAACATCGGTAATGCGTAGTGTTATTGAAGAAAAAACAAGTAGAATTATTGAGGTAATCGTTTCTTCTGTAAAACCTTTTCAATTAATGTTAGGAAAGATTATAGGAAATGCATCAGCTGGATTATTACAATTCTTTATTTGGGGGATTTTGTTTTTAGTGTTTAGTCTAGTAGCTTCTTCATTCTTTGGAGTTGATATGATGGAAATGCAGTCAGCAAAAGTATCACCAGAACAAATGGAAGCTATTCAGCAAACTGCAACCAATAAAGGAGAAATGATTGTGCAAGAAATTTTTAGGTTGCCTTTAGTAAAAATGTTCTTCTTATTCATTTTCTATTTCTTAGGAGGATACATGCTATATAGTTCGTTGTTTGCAGCTGTAGGTGCAGCGGTAGATAATGAAACGGATACGCAACAATTTATGATGCCTATTATGTTACCGTTAATTTTAGCAGTATATGTAGGGTTTGCAACAGTAATTAATGATCCTCACGGACCAGTATCGGTTGTATTCTCTTATATACCTTTTACATCTCCAATAGTGATGTTAATGAGAATTCCGTTTGGAGTTGCTTGGTGGGAAATAGCGCTTTCTATGTTGCTATTAATTCTTACTTTTATAGTGATTGTATGGATTGCAGCAAAAATTTATCGAGTAGGTATTTTAATGTACGGTAAAAAGGCAACTTACAAAGATTTATGGAAGTGGATTCGTTACAATGGGTAATTATCATCTATGGAATAAATGATAGTATTTAACTCGTAGTAATACTCGAAAATGTTTAGATAGTAAATCGTATCTGATCATTAAAAAAGAACTAACAGATGAAAGAAATAATAAAAGAAATAACCGATTTTCTAAATCTTAGAATTCCTGTAGGAGGGAAAGAGGTAGACTTTACTATAAAAACAGTTTTGTTCTTAATACTTGGTTTAATTCTTGTGAAAATTTTACTGAAGTACTTAAAAAAACTAGCAAAAAGTAAATTAGAACAAGAAGACAAGAATAAGTTTGATACTATTTTCTCTTTTACTAGTTGGTTGGTTTACGTCGTTGTTTTTTCAATAGCGTTAAGCTCAGCAGGAGTTAATTTAAGCGCCATCTTAGTAGCATCTTCTGCCTTATTAATAGGTATTGGTTTGGCTTTGCAAACTTTTTTTCAAGATATAATATCTGGAATTTTTATTATCCTTGATAAAAGTGTTCATGTAGGTGATATTATAGAGCTAGATGACAAAGTTGGTAGAGTAGAAGAAATAAAGTTAAGAACTACCAGAGCCGTAACAATTGATAATAAAGTATTGGTTATTCCTAATCATAAGTATTTATCAAATAGTTTATACAATTGGACACAGAATGGTACTACAACTAGAGAAAGTGTAACCGTTGGGGTTGCATATGGTAGTGATGTGGCTTTGGTTAAAAAACTATTGACGCAAGCGGCTAGTGAACACCCAAAAGTGTATCAGCATCCAGCTCCTTTAGTGCTCTTTGAAAATTTTGGAGATAGTTCGTTAAACTTTAAATTGATTTTTACATTAAATGATAGTTTTCAGGCAGCAATACCTAAAAGCGATATACGATTTAAAATAGACGAACTGTTTAGAGAGCATAATATCAGTATTCCGTTCCCTCAAAGAGATATACATATTGTGGATGCTAAAGGGATACGTTTTGAATCTCCTAAAAAAGAGGTACTCCAAAACAATCAGAAAGAAATTGAAAGTAAAGAGCAAGGAAACTCTAAAGAAGAACTAAATAATTAAGGTAAAAAACATTTGGCTTGCTTTTTGAATTGTAATCACCAATAGTTCTTTCTTGTTGTAAAGAGTGTGTTAATAAAGTAACGTTAATAGATGTAGAAAACGAAATAGGTGAGCTTAAAAAAATGATTTCTGGTTTTAAGAACTCATTAAATCAGTCTTTTTTCTTTTGGTCTTGCATCTAAAAGTCTAAAATATGAGTAAAATATTAATAATTGAAGATGAGGCTGCAATTCGCAGAGTATTAAAAAAAATTATTTCTGAAGAAAATGATTCCTACGAAGTTGAAGAAGCTGAAGATGGTTTGGAAGGAATTGAAATGATAAAGAAAACAGATTACGATTTGGTTTTATGCGATATTAAAATGCCAAAAATGGACGGTGTTGAGGTATTGGAAAAAGCCAGAAAGTTAAAACCTGAAATACCAATGGTGATGATTTCTGGTCATGGTGATTTAGATACCGCAGTAAATACTATGCGTTTAGGAGCCTTTGATTATATTTCAAAACCACCAGATTTAAACCGTTTATTGAATACCGTAAGAAATGCTTTAGATAAAAAGGAGTTGGTAGTAGAAAATAAGCGTTTGAAAAAGAAGGTGAGTAAGAATTATGAAATGATTGGAGAAAGTGATGCCATTACTCATATTAAAGATATGATTGAGAAAGTATCCGCTACCGATGCTAGAGTTTTAATTACCGGGCCTAATGGAACAGGAAAAGAATTGGTAGCTCATTGGCTACACGAAAAATCTGAACGTTCTAAAGCTTCAATGATTGAGGTGAATTGTGCAGCTATTCCATCAGAATTAATAGAAAGTGAGTTATTTGGACATGTAAAAGGGAGTTTTACAGGCGCTAACAAAGATAGAGCAGGGAAGTTTGAGGCGGCAAATGGCGGGACTATTTTCTTAGATGAAATTGGTGATATGAGTTTGTCGGCACAAGCAAAGGTATTGCGTGCATTACAAGAAAATCGTATTCAACGAGTAGGGTCTGATAAAGATATAAAAGTAAATGTACGTGTAGTTGCAGCAACGAACAAAGATTTAAAAACAGAAATAGAAGAAGGACGTTTCCGTGAAGATTTATACCATCGTTTGGCAGTGATTTTAATTAAGGTTCCTGCATTGAATGATAGAAGAGAAGATATTCCGTTATTAGTAGATTTCTTTGCTAAGAAAATTTCTGAAGAACAAGGAATGCCTAAGAAAGGGTTTTCTAAAGATGCAATAAAATTATTACAAGAGTATGATTGGACAGGAAATATTAGAGAGTTGCGAAATGTAGTTGAACGTTTACTCATTTTAGGAGAAAAAGAAGTTTCAAAAAATGATGTACAGCTATTTGCTAGTAAATAAACAAGAGTAAAAAAAGACCTGAGTTCACTGAACTCAGGTCTTTTTTTATGTTATTTTATAATTTTTTTTGCCAAACGATATGCTCCTATTTTTCCTACTGCTTCAAATACCGTTTTAAACCAGTTGCCAAAAGACAGGTCTTCTTTAAATTGCTCTTTTACAAGTTTTATTTCTTCCAGAGAAATATCTCGTTTAAGTTTTAACAACCTTAATTCTCTAGTTATTTCTTTATTGCTGTTATAAGACTTGCTCATCATCAAAATATTTTTTAGATAAATTCTTAATTACAAAATTTTCAACGGTAGTTCTTAAACTATAAGCTATTATTGCAAGCACCATAAACAACAAGGCTACAAGTAAGTACCCTAAAACTACGTTGTTTAAATAACTACCAAGGGTAGCTGAAAGTGTAACCGCTAAAAAAACAAAAGCAATAAGTAGAAAGATACCTATAATGGCAAAATTAAAAATTAAGCTTAGTGAAGAAGTTAGTACTTGAAAAATTTTTAATTTATAGTATTTTTCAGAGTTTTTAATATACTCTTCACACTTTTCAACTGCTTTTTCAGAATTGGTATGTAGTGATTTGAAAACAGACATTATTTAGTTTGTAATTTTTTGTTTTTGGCTTTTAACACTTTTAGTTTTTTTTCTAATTGAGAAATTACATCATCAGCCTTGTAACTAGCATCCGTAAAAATAGTATCTAATTTTTCTTCTAAAGTACTAGAACTGTTACTAAGTGATTCAGAAACACTGTTTTTTAGGTTCTCAGCTCGATGCGCTACTTCTTCTTTAAGATGTGTTGCTTCTGAAGCTATTGTGTCTCTTGCAGAAGCTGCACCATCTGCAATTTTTTGTCGTGTTTTACTTCCTTTATCAGGGGCGAATAATACACCCAATCCTGCTCCAACAGCCACTCCTACTAATAAACCAAAAATACTTTTATCGTTACTCATAATATGCTTATTTTAAATTATTAAATCGTTTCTGTAACAAAGATACTTCGAGACTAGGAGGTGTTTTAGCTCAATAAATTTAAATATTAACTCAATTACTGTTAGTAGCTTAGAAAAAAGAAAGGGGTGAGTATTTTGTGAGTAGTAATTGAAACATAAAAATAAAAAGCTAGATTCTAATTAGAGAATCTAGCTTTCAATATGTTCATTAACTGTAAATTATGCTAAATCATACCTGTCAGCATTCATTACTTTGGTCCAAGCAGCTACAAAATCTTTCACAAACTTTTCTTTGTTGTCGTCTTGTGCGTACACTTCAGCATAGGAACGTAAAATTGAATTTGAACCAAAAATTAAATCAGCTCTAGTCGCTGTCCATTTAGTATTTCCAGTTTTTCGGTCAACAATATTGTATAAGTTTTGTCCAGTAGGCTTCCAAGAGTATTGCATATCAGTAAGGTTTACAAAGAAGTCATTACTCAATACACCTTCATTATCTGTAAATACACCATGTTTGGTATTTCCATGGTTAGTTCCTAATACACGCATTCCTCCAACTAAAACAGTCATTTCAGGAGCGGTTAAGCCCATAAGCTGTGTTCTATCTAATAATAGCTCTTCAGGTTTTACTACATAATCTTTCTTTTGCCAGTTTCTGTACCCGTCGTGTAAAGGCTCTAAAACATCAAAAGATTCAGCGTCTGTCATTTCAGCTGTGGCATCTCCTCTTCCAGGAGTAAAAGGAACTTTAATGTTAACACCACCTTCTTCAGCGGCTTTTTCAACAGCAGCACTACCTCCTAAAACAATCAAATCAGCAATGCTTACTTTTTTGCTTAACCCTAATTGAATTTCAGCGAGTTTATCTAATACTTTTTTCAATCTTGTTGGTTCGTTTCCTTCCCAGTCTTTTTGAGGGGCTAAACGAATACGGGCACCATTAGCACCACCTCTAAAGTCAGAACCTCTAAAAGTTCTAGCACTATCCCAAGCAGTATTTATAAGTTCAGTACGTGTAAGTCCACTATTCAATAGCTTTTCTTTTAGTTCTTCAACTTCAGTGTCGGTTAAAGTATAGTCAACGGTAGGAACAGGGTCTTGCCAGATAAGTGTTTCTGATGGGGCATCAGTACCTAAATAACGTGTATTGGGTCCTAAATCACGGTGTGTTAATTTAAACCAAGCACGCGCAAAAGTATCAGCAAAATAGGATGGATCTTTGTAGAACTTTTCAGATATTTTTCTGTATTCAGGATCCATTTTCATTGCCATATCCGCATCAGTCATGATGGGATTTCTTTTGATATTTGGGTTGTGGGCATCTACAGGTTTGTCTGCTTCTTCCATACTAACAGGCTCCCATTGCCATGCACCGGCTGGACTCTTTTTTAACTCCCATTCATGATTTAATAATAAATGAAAATAGGTGTGATTCCATCTGTCGGGTGTAGTTGTCCAAGCACCTTCTAAACCACTAGTAACTGTATCTGCAGCATTCCCGTTTCCTTTTGGATTCATCCAACCAAAACCTTGATCTTGAATTTCTGCTCCTTCAGGGCTTTGTCCCAAGGCATCGGCATCACCATTACCGTGAGCTTTTCCTACGGTGTGTCCACCAGCTGTTAACGCAACGGTTTCTTCATCGTTCATTGCCATTCGCTTAAAAGTTTCTCTGACATCTTGTGCGGTTCTTAACGGATCTGGTTTTCCGTCTACTCCTTCAGGGTTTACATAAATCAATCCCATTTGAACTGCGGCAAGTGGGTTTTCAAGAGATTCACGATCTTTATCGCTATCGTACCTGTTTTTTGTAGGAGCTAGCCATTCTTTTTCAGTCCCCCAATAAATATCTTTTTCAGGATGCCAAATATCTTCGCGTCCTCCAGCAAAACCAAATGTTTTGAATCCCATAGATTCATAAGCCATGTTCCCAGCCAAAATAATAAGGTCTGCCCATGATAATTTGTTACCATACTTCTTTTTAATAGGCCATAGTAAACGTCTAGCTTTGTCTAAATTCCCATTATCAGGCCAGCTATTTAATGGAGCGAAACGTTGATTACCAGTATTACTACCACCTCTACCATCAGCAACTCTATACGTACCAGCCGCGTGCCACGCCATACGAATCATTAAACCGCCGTAATGTCCCCAGTCGGCAGGCCACCAGTCTTGACTATCGGTCATTAAGTCTTTTAAGTCGCTTTTAACTGCTTCTAAGTCTAATTTTTTAAATTCTTCAGCGTAGTTGAAACTTTCTCCTAAGGGGTTAGTTTTGGTGTCGTGTTGATGTAGGATGTCTAAATTCAATGATTTAGGCCACCATTCCATAACGTTGTCATGTATTTCTGTATTAGCACCTTGAGAAAAAGGGCACTTCCCATTGCTATTAGAAGAGTGTGAGTGTACATCTTTCATATTTATATTTTTTTTAGGTTAGATTAGGCTCAAATTTACGATAAAACTATGGATAATTTTTATCTATATTTTTTATTTTGGTATAATATATTCTTATTCTTTGTTTTTTTTGTTTTGTAAGTTATTGGTTTTTAAAATGGTATTTTGTTTATTGATTTTGTTGTTTTAGTAGTATTGATAATTCTTATAATGTAATAAAAAAATATTTTTAGTTTCACTCTTTAAATGGTAAGAAACGAAATACATTTGTGCTCGTAAAAAATTATTAATCAATAAACAATTATAAAATGGCTACAGCAGTAGGAAAAAAATTTCCAAGTTTAAACGTAGATGCAATGAATGAAATGGGTGATACGTTTAAATTAAATGTATTAGAAGAGGCAGTTAAAAACAAGAAAAAAGTGTTGTTATTTTGGTATCCGAAAGACTTTACTTTCGTTTGTCCAACAGAGTTACACGCTTTTCAAGCTGCATTACCAGAATTTGAAAAAAGAAATACTATCGTAATTGGTGCTTCTTGTGATACTCCAGAGGTACACTTTGCTTGGTTAAGCCAATCAAAAGATAAGGGAGGTATTGAAGGAGTTACATATCCATTATTAGCGGATAGTAATCGTAATTTGTCATCTATTTTAGGTATCTTAGACATCTCTAACGAAACGTATGATGAAGCTACAGGAACTGTTCAGGTAGAAGGAGATAACGTAACGTATAGAGCTACCTATTTAATTGATGAAGAAGGAACTGTATTCCACGAAGGAATCAACCACATGCCAGTTGGTCGTAACGTAAACGAATATTTACGTTTAGTTGATGCGTACACTCATGTACAAGAAAAAGGGGAGGTTTGTCCTGCTAACTGGGAAGAAGGTAAAGAAGCGATGCAAGCAAATGCTAAAGCTACTGCAGAGTACTTAGCAGCGATCTAAGAATATAATTTAAGAAAGGAAACAAGTTCGTGTGAGATAAGTGAAGGGGTCGAGCACGAGCTCCTTTCGAAACAGATAATACAAAAGACTATGGTACAAGAATTGAGTCAAGACAATTTATCAGAGGTTGTTGCAGGGAATAAAAAAGTAGTAGTGCAATTTTCAGCTACATGGTGTGGTAACTGCCGTATTATGAAACCTAAATTTAAAAAGTTATCTACTGAAAATGAAGATATGGTTTTTGTTATTGCTGATGCAGAGAAATTTCCAGAGAGTAGAAAACTTGCTGATGTAAGTAACTTACCTACTTTTGCTACTTTTATTGATGGTAAATTTGTAAATCAAACTCAAACTAACAAGTTTGATGTGTTGAAAGATTTAGTAAACGAAGTAGCTTAATTATGAAATTACCAGTAATTAAACACCTAACTTCATTTATTGAAGAAAACGACCAAGATTACGTACTAGAAACTATTGAAACTCTTGAGGCTTTAACAGAAGTTCCATCGTTAAAAGACGAAGAGTTAGACGTAATAGGGGAATTAATTTCCAATATGTACGGAGCAATTGAAGTTGATAAAATGATTAAAGACGGAACACCTAAAAAAGAAGCGTTAAATAATTTTATGAAACGTGTATTAGGTTCAATTGACCAATAGTTTTTAGAAACTGATATTAAGAAGAATCCCAGAAAAATTAAAAATTTTCTGGGATTTTTTTATGATATAAGGTGTTATGTTTGACTAAATATGTTAGGAAAATTGGAAGTTAAAACACTTTGTAGCTTTTCTTTAGTTAATGGTTTTGATCTAAATTCATTTATTTGATTAATAGCTTTGGCTTTTTCTTTATCGTTAGGATCCAAAGACGTGGTAAGCATGATTACAATTTTTTTAGCTTGTTTATTTTTATCAAACTTTTTGTATTCTTCCAAGAAATCCCATCCATTCATTTTAGGCATATTAATGTCTAAAAAAATAAGCTCTGGATGAGGAATATTGTTTTCAATATTAAATTTTAAATACACAAGGGCTTCTTCAGCACTTTGTTTGCATAGAACGTGTTCGGCGCAATTTTCTTTTTCTATAATTAATTTGTGAAGAAAATTGGTTGCGGGGTCGTCGTCAATTAATAAGATAGTGTGTAGTTTTTTCATAATTATTGGTTTGGTATTGTAAAGAAAAAGGTGCTTCCTTTTCCTAATTTTGATTTAACTCCAATTTCCCCTCCGTGCATCCCTACTATTTTTTGGCAATGGGCAAGACCAATTCCTGTACCTTCATATTGGTCTTCTGGGTGTAACCGTTGAAAAATTGAAAAAATTTTGTCTTGAAACTGTTCAGGAATTCCGATACCGTTATCTTTTACATAGAATTTCCACGCTTGATCTTTCTTTTTTGCCTTAATTGAAATATAAGGAGAAACTTCTTTTTTAGAAAATTTTATAGCATTGCTAATAAGGTTTTGAAATAACAACCTAAGCTCAGTAGGGTAAGCACTAATAATAGGTAGGTTGCTAAATTTTATAGTTGCCTTACTTTGTTTAATCGTACTGTTTAAGTCTTCTATGATGTCATTAACTAGAAGGTTACAGTTTACTTTTGATAGTTCTCTTTGACGACCTAACCGCGAATAATCTAATAAGTTTTTAATTAAACTGCTCATTCTACGAGTCGCCTTTTTTATAAAGAGAAACAGTTGTTTTGCATTGTTATCTAGTTTATCGTGATATTCATCATAAAGAATGTCAGAAAAAGAAGAAATGGTTCTCAAGGGTTCTTGTAAATCGTGTGAGGTAATATAACTAAACTGCTCAAGTTCTTGATTTTTTTGTTCTAAGGTTTTTACATATTTAGAAGCTAGTAACTCTTCTGCTTCTTTACGTTTGGTAATGTCTAGCTGAATAGCCATATACTCTCTAATATAATTGGTTTTTTTCTTTAGAGGAACAATAGCGGTTTCTGTCCAGTACAAAGAACCGTCTTTGGCTCTGTTTTTTACTTCGCCAAACCAAGGGTCTCCTGAAGATACAGTTAACCAAGCTTCTGTAAAAAAAGAATCTGGATGGTAATCAGAACGAACAATTTCATTTGTACTTCCAATAATTTCCTCTCTTGAATACTTAGAAATTTCACAGAACTTATCGTTTACATATTTAATAAAAGTGTTCTCATCTGTAATAGCAACAATAGCTATTTTATCTAAAGCTTCTTTAAACTGTAATAACTCTGAGTTTTTATTAATTAAGTTTTTCTCTAGGGCTTTTCTTAAGTAGTCAGATTTGTTCAGTCCAATAGAAACTATATAGGTGTATAAAAAACCAGAGAGTATTAAAATTAAGGTATATACGATAATACCAGATTGGGCTCCTATTATTTTTTCATTTATAAGGGTAAGCATTAAAAAACTTAAAAAAAATGGAATAAGGATGATAAAAGGTAACAATCGTTGAAGAGATCTACTACCATCGCTGTTTCCTAAAATAGTTTCTTTAAATCCAATGTTGTAAGACTTAAATATTAATAAAAATGAAATAAAAACAAAAGAGATGGCTGTTTGAACAGACATAGTTTTGAAAAAAACAATTTTAGAGTCTGTTGGAAATCTTAAAATAAAATACAATATGGTAATTAATGAAATTATTGAGGTTACCAGTGCCACGTGCTGAGTTGTAGCAATATAAACTCTATTGGTTGATTTTAATCCAGTAAGTCCAATGGCAAAAAAAATAAAACATACTGCTGTAGCTTCTGACATTCTGCCCGGGTTGACTATTGTTAAGGAGTCTTTTATAAATAGATTGTCTATGTAGAGGTTTACTCTAAAGATGTATTCGATAAGAGTTAAGGTGCTGATAAATAATACTGTATAAGTGAAGAGAAAGAAAGGCTTCCTATATGTTTTTTGCTTTTTTCTACTAATAATTAAGCTTACTGTACATAAAAAGAACAATAAGGCAGTGTTAAATTTGGTTGTAGCTCCATTTTCATTAATTGTAAATACAAGTTGCTTATGAAGAATCCATTCGAGCATCGTAAAAACGCTAAAGAACAATACCAAATAAGTAAACAGGTAACTTATGTATTTAAGTTTTTGTGATTTCATGTAGTGGGGGACTCTATAAAAAGGTTAATTATTGTTTTTTGAAAAGCAGGAGAGCATTTTTTCGTATTCAATAATACTCTCGTTGTAATTGTTTATCACTGAGTTTATAAGCGATTTTATTCTTTTAATGTTTTTTGATTGGGAGCTTAGTTCTTCAATTTCAATAAGTAGGTCTTTAGATTGCAGCCCCATAATAGTAAATGAAGATTTTAAAAAATGAGTAACTTCTTTAATTAAAAGAAAATTTTCTTCGGCACTTGCTTTTTCTAGAGTAGCAATCTTACCCTTGCTCTCTGTTAAGAAAACAGAAATCATTTCAGTATAAAGTTCAATATCATCAGAGAGGTTGTTGTTTAGAAAGCTTAAATCAACAATTTCACTATGAAAGCAATTGTTTTTTAACATGGGGGTACAATTTTATAAATACAGTTTTAATACAGATAATTAAATAGTTAAATTAACATATTTTTATTATATTTGAGTATCAGGTATGATTTTTTTATAAAATTAGTAAAAAAAGTATGTAAATAATAATTTAATGAGTAAGGAAAAGAAAATTGTTATAGCTGAGGATAACTCAGTGTTTTTGTTATTAATTAAATTAAAGTTAGAAAAAGAAGGCTACAAACTGTTTGTTGCTGAAGATGGAAAAAAAGCAATTGAGCTTATAGAGGTTTGTGAGCCAGACTTGATTTTAACAGATATAATGATGGATTATCTTTCTGGTTTGGAAGTTATCAGTCATGTTAGAAATGTATTAAAAATGGATGTCCCTATTCTTGTTTTTTCGGCTTCTGGCCAGGAAGAAATGGTAACACAAGCGTTTAATTTAGGTGCCAATGATTTTATGGTAAAACCATTAATGCCTAATGAGTTAGTGATAAGGGTAAAACGAATGCTTATGTAAAATAAACTTATCTCTCAACATTTATGGTCCCCCCTCAATTTATCGATTCTTTTTTTAAAGATCTTCCGTTTGTTGTCAAAATAATCTGGATACTTGCTACAGTTTTCTTTTTTGTTTTACTAAATCTTATTCTTTTTTTAAAAGTAGTAAGGTATCGTTTAAGAAAAAAAGAAGCATTTCTTAAAAATAAAGGGAAAGAGTATGAAGTTCATATTGTAAACTACCTTTATGCATGTGAAGGTTGTAAAGATGTAAATAGCACTCAAGAAAAACTTATCTCAGAGCTGAAACTTAGTTTAAAGACCAGTGTAAACAGAAAGGTGTTTGTTCATACGCTGCTTACTTTAAAAGGAGAAGTTTCTGGTAGTATGGTTGATATTATCAATCAATTATATAGAAGGCTAGGGCTAAATAAACATGCCTTGTCAAGGTTAAGGAGTAGTAAATGGCATGTAGTTGCCATAGGAATTAGAGATTTAAGACGATTTAAAGTATTAGAAGCTCAAAAAGAAGTAGCTAAATGTATTAACCACCCCAAAGTAGAAGTTCGAAGACAAGCCTACTTATATTTTATCAATTTGTTTGGTTTTAAAGGGCTTGATTTTTTAGATCATTTAAAAATTTCGATTTCAGTTTGGGATCGAATAGGAATTCTTGGTGCTTTACAAGAGATGAAAACACAAGAAGTGCCTGATACTCGAAAATGGCTAAGGTCTCAAAACAGCTATGTGGTATTGTTAGCTTTGGATTTGGTAAGAGGTTATAACCTACGAGAAAATCAAGAAGAACTACTTCAGTTAATACAACACCAAAATAGCAAGGTTCGCTTAAAAACCATTCATGTTTTAAACCATTTATACATAACGGAAGCAAAAGAATTGCTTATCAACGCATACGAAACATTAACCGTAAAAGAGCAAATTGCAGTATTTGAACTCTTAGAAAATATGGGAGCTATAGAAGAAGAATCGTTTGTTTTAAAACATATTACCAGTCATATTTTTGAAATAAAAGTACTGGCTCTGAAAATTTTAAAACAAATAAACACGCCAAAATTTTTAGGTGTTAAAAATGAAATGAGTAGGCTAGGGAATTTCAAGCTTATTGATTTCTTAGAAAAAATACCCTAAATAAAAAGAAAGTTATGGAGGTCTCTAGCATTGTATATTATCTATTATTTGTTATTCATTTTTTATTCTTAGGATACTCATTTTTAGTTTTAGTATCCTATGGAATATTGGCTGTTTATTCGAGAAAAGAAACAATTTCTTATTTGCGAAAAAATAGTTTTGTTAATTACAAAGACATATTATCATCAAGGTTAGCGCCTGGGATTTCAATTATCGCACCAGCCTATAATGAAAGTTTAAATATTGTAGAAAATGTAAGGTCGTTACTCTCTACACACTATGCAAATTATGATGTAATTATAATAAATGATGGGAGTACAGATGATAGTTTGGAAAAATTAATTAACGCTTACAACTTAGAAAAAGTAGAGTATTTAATTAATGAACGTATTAAGACAAGACCCATAAGAGCTGGAGTTTTCAAATCTAAAAATCCAGCCTTTGAAAGACTCATTGTAGTTGATAAAGAAAATGGAGGAAAAGCAGACGCGCTTAATGTAGGATTAAATATTAGTAAGAATGATTATGTGGCTTGTATTGATGTAGATTGCTTGCTGATGGAAGACTCACTACAAAAAATGATCAAACCTTTTTTAGAATATACAGATAGAGAAGTTATAGCGTCAGGGGGAGTTATAAGAATAGCGAACTCATGCATTATAAAAAATGGAAAGCTACTAGATGTAAATTACCCAAAAACTACGTTGGTTAGAATGCAAATATTAGAATACTTACGATCTTTTTTATTGGGTAGAATGGCATGGAGTAAATTAAACGGATTGTTGGTGATTTCAGGAGCATTTGGAATGTTTGATAAAAATATAGCGATTAAAGTAGGTGGGTATAGTACAAAAACTGTTGGAGAAGATATGGAAATTGTTGTTCGAATGCGGAGATATATGGAAGAACAAAACAAGAAATATAAAGTAGCTTATATTCCAGACCCTTTATGTTGGACCGAGGCTCCAGAAAGCTATAAAACATTTATATCACAGCGTAATAGATGGACGAGAGGAACTATAGAAACATTAAAAACACACAAAGTAATAGGCTTTAATCCAAAATACAGGGTATTAGGCATGTTAAGTTTTCCTTACTGGTTTCTTTTTGAACGACTAGCACCTATAATTGAAGTACTCGGAATTATATACTTTGTGGTGCTGCTTTTTTTAAAAAGTGTGCATTGGAGTTATGTACTTGGCTTTTTTTTAGCAGCCTATTTTTCTTCTGTCATATATACGTTATTAGCTATTTTTTCAGAAGAATTTAGTTTTCATCAATACAAAAAAAAAGGAGTGGGGTTTCAATTGATAAAATCGGCTTTTATAGAACCTTTTCTGTTACACCCTATAATATTATATGCAGCATTAATGGGGAATAAAGATTACTACTTTAATAAAAAACTGAAATGGGGGAAAATGACCCGAAAAGGATTGAGTAATAAATTATGATGAAAAAAAGCCTAGTAGCGTATTTAAAAGTACTTGCAGCCTTGTTAGTAATGATTTGGCTGTTAGGACTGTTTGAAGTTATTACAACCTTTAAAGAAACTGATACAGTAGTTTTTATATTAAAAGTTGTTTTGTATAAGTTGTTACATGCAGTAATTACAGTTTTAATAATAGGAGCATTGTTGTTCCCTTTATACTGCTTATTAGGATTGGGAAACAAAAAAATAGCCGAAATATTACTCGTAGTTTTAGGAATGTTTCTTGTAATTGGAGAATTCTCTTTGGTAAAATATAGCACAACTACTTTGTTGAATTTAGGAGCAGATCTTTTAGGGTACTCCTATGCTGATATTTACAAAACAATAGCATCGTCCAAATCATTTTCTATTGTAAACTACTTGTTCATTTTAACAATTCCATTGCTTTTTTTAGTATTGGTGTATTTGTTTAAGAAGAAAATACCAGCAAAGCCTTTTCTAAAAACAATTTTAGGATTACTAATACTGGCACTGCCATTGAAGTTCTTTAATTCAGAATTCAACGAAACTGTGTATCAAACTAAAATTAGTTTTTTAGCAGTTGATATTTTAAAGTTTAAATTGGATAAACTACAAACACACAATTATCAGCCTGAAGAAGCAAATGAGTACCCACTTTTAAAATCATCAGAAGAAACAAAAGATGTATTAGGACCTTTTTTTAATAGAACATTGAAAAAGCCCAATATAGTCGTTATTGTAATGGAAGGGCTAGGGACTGAATTTGTAGATGGTAATTCATACAGTGGGTTTACTCCTTATTTAGATAACCTAATAACACAATCGTTGTATTGGGAGAATTTTGTTAGTAACACCGGTCGAACCTTTGGGATACTACCTTCTTTACTTGGATCGTTACCTTTTGGAGATACAGGTTTTTTAGAGTTAAAAAAAACACCATCACACCTATCGCTATTTAATATATTAAAAGCAAACGGGTATACAACTTCGTATTATACAGGAACCCAATCTAGCTTTGATAAAATCATTAACTTTTTAGAATATAATAGTGTTGATTTTATTGTTGACGAAAATAAATATGGACCATCTTATGTAAAAACAGGAGGAGTAGATGGTTTTTCTTGGGGCTATCCAGACGCAGAAATGTTTAAAAAAGTTGTAAGTACTTTAAAAAATAAAAAGCAGCCTAGGTTAGATGTGATAGCAACACTTAGTAATCACGAACCTTTTGTGTTTCCAGAGAAAGAAACCTACAAAAAGAAAGTAGACAGTATATTAAATACATCACGGGTTTTTGGAGTTTCTAAAAGAGAAATAGCAAATAAAAAAGATATTTATGCAACACTACTTTACAGCGATCATTCTCTAAAAAACTTTATGGAGAGTTATCAGGAAAGAGCAGATTTTATGAATACAATTTTTGTCATTACAGGAGATCATAGGCTAATTCCAATAGAACAAAAAGATAAACTGTGTAGGTTTCACGTTCCGTTGTTAATATACAGTCCCATGTTAAAAAAAGCACAGCGTTTTAAATCTGTTTCTTCTCATTTAGACGTTGCGCCAAGTATTTATTCCTTTTTAACGAATAATTATACGTTTGAACCACTGAAACAAACTGCTTGGTTAGGAATAGGCTTAGACACTACAAAGAGTTTTAGAAATATTCATCACATAGGATTAATGCGTTATAAAGGAGGTTTGAAAGATTTTATTTATGGTGAATATTTGTTTTCTGATGGAGAGTTGTATAAGATAGATCACACTTTTGAAACACATCCAATTAACAACGATAAAATATTGAGTAAGGTAAAAAAATCTTTTGAAGCGTTTAAAGCAATTAATAAATATGTAACAGAGCAGGATAAAATTTATCCAGATGTTCTTTATGAAAGAAAGCAGGAAAAAATTCAATTTACAGAAGGAGAGCAAAAAATAATAAGAGAAGTAACAGAAGGGAAAACATTTGATGAGGTGTTTTTGATAGCAAGATCAAAAGCTTTTGACGGAGATAGGGTAGCTGCAAGATTACTTTGCGATTTTATATTAAACAACATGCCAAATCATGCAGATGCAAGAATTTTAAAAGGCAGAA
This sequence comes from Tenacibaculum sp. FZY0031, assembly GCF_036350695.1. NCBI lineage: Bacteria > Pseudomonadati > Bacteroidota > Flavobacteriia > Flavobacteriales > Flavobacteriaceae > Tenacibaculum > Tenacibaculum sp. FZY0031. Next base: position 164,308 of record NZ_JAZDVY010000007.1, on the reverse strand, counting down.
CATTGTCTTGGGATGGAAACTATAAAGAAGCAGAAAAGCTGTTGTTAAATGCAGTTGAAAGACATCCATTTTACGATGATGCTTATATAGCCTTGTTAGATCTGTATTGGTGGTCAGGTAAAGAAACAAAAAGTATAGTTGTTGCTCAAGAAGCTTATGTAAATGAAATTAAAAATCCAGAGATAAGCTTTAAACTGGCAAAGGCATATCAACGATTACAACAAAAAAGGGAGGCCTTAAAAATTATAGATAGTCTTTTAACCTTGTATCCAGATAATAAAGAGTATGTAGCACTAGAAAAAATATTAAAAGAATGATGTTAAACAGCATAAAATATAAGCTTAGTATACTGTTAATGTTACTTGTTTGTACTGTTTTTTCACAACAGAAAGTATTTCAAGGTAATCCAGACACCGCTTTTGAAAAGGCAAGAGCAATGGCTTTTAATCAGCAACGGAAAAAGGCACAAGATACGTTGCGATTTATTTTAACAAAGTATCCAAATTATTTAGATATACGTTCATTTTTAGCAAGTACTTATTCTTGGGATGGAAATTATAAAGAAGCTAGAAAAGAGTTTGAATATGTGTTGGAAAAAGATCCTAAAAGAAAAAATGATTGGATAGCGGCTATTAAAAATGAACTGTATGCCTCGTTACCTTATAAGGCAAACGATTTAGTAAAAAAGGCATTGTCATATTTTTCAGACGATACAGATTTACTGTATCTAAAGGTAAAGTCAGAAGAAAAATTACAGAACCCAAAGGAAGCATTAATAACGCTAGATAAAATAATTAGCATGGCTCCTAACAATTCTAAGGCAATTTCGTACAAAAAAAGTTTAACCAATACATTGCGTTTTAATAGTGTAGGGTTGAGTTATTCAACCGTTTTGTATCATAAGAATGAACGAGATGCATCACACTACAGTACGCTTAATTACACAAGACAAACAAAATATGGGAGTGTAATTGCTAAAATAAATTACTCAAGGCGTTTTGAGTCTGATAACCTACAGTATGAAGTAGATTTATACCCAAGAATAACAGACGGTTTATACGCATACGTGAGTGCAGGCTTTTCAAACTCTAGTTTATTTCCTAAGGTGCGTTATGGAGCAGAACTGTATAAGTCGTTACCACTTGGCTTAGAAGTTTCTTTAGGTTTTAGAGGGTTAAAATTTTCTGAAACAACAACTATTTACACAGGATCCATAGGCTGGTATACAGGGAATAGTTATTGGTCGTTACGACCTTATTTTACTCCTAACGATAACGGTACAAGTAAATCAGTTACGCTAGCGTATCGTAGGTATTATAGTGATGCTGATAATTATTTTGGAATAGCTGTTGGAATGGGATTTTCACCTGAAATAGATAGGTTTCCAGTAAATACAGAACAAACGGTAGTTTTTGATTTAAAAACACAAAAAATAAGTGGAGAATATGCATTTACCTCTTCCAATAAAAAGCATGCCTGGAGAGCCTCGGTAAATATTTTACGTGAAGAAAAAAGCTTTGATCGAGGCGAATATTTTTTATTATACACTTTGGGAATATCTTACGATTTACGGTTTAGATAGGAGTTACATTTAGTAAAATTAAACAAATTTTCGATGGTAGTTTTTGCCTAGTTTGACTGCGTATTCAATTACATTTTTAATGATTTTTCTATTGTCGTTTTTACGCCAATTGATATATAACTCCGTATTTTCTGGTAGTGTGATAAAACGAAGATTGGTATTTAAAGAAAACTGATATGAATACGGCAAAATAGAAATCCCTAAACCTCTACCAACTAAACTTAAAATCATGCTTCCAAAATCAGATTCAATATGAGTTTGAGGTTCAAAACCGTAAGCGTTAAAAATATTGCGAAGCAACGAAGAAAAATAGGTGGTATGGTGCAACCCAGAGAGAATAAATTTTTCGTCTTTTACATCTCTTAAGTCTATAAACGAATCTTCAGTTAACCAATGGTTTTTAGGTACGACAAGACAAACAGGTTCTGCGTACAGTTTTTCAGATAAAATAGAAGTATTTAACACCTCGTTTCTACTAAAAGCAACGTCTATCTGATAACCAGAAAGAAGGTTTTCAAGTGTAATATCAGTAGGTTCCATAAGCTCTACTTTTAAGTCGGGTTTTTCTTCCGAAAACAACGTAAGTAGTTCAGGTAAATAGTTGTAAGAAATAGAACCAGGGTAGGCGATGCTAACAAGTCCGGAAGAGCCTTCGTCTATTTTTTTTGCGTGTTGATGAGTACGATCAAACTCGTCTAGTAAAATGCTCCATTTTTTTTTAAGGAACACACCAGCCTCGGTAAGTTTTACATTTCTTTTATCTCGCTCAAATAAAGTAATACCCAATTCTTCTTCTAAAGATTGAATTTGTCTACTCAACGACGATTGAGAGGTGTAAACTTTCTCTGCTGTTTTCCAGAAATGTAATTCTTCTGCTAGCGTTAAAAAATATCGAATCTGTTGAAATGTCATTTTAATGCGTTTTTTGCATTAATTAATCAAAAATAAGTATTTTTTAATAAAGAGAACTACTGTTGCTTTGCATAAAAAAACAGTGTAATCATTTTTAAAAAGTAACGAAATGGGAATTGAGAATTTTATCGCATTTTTTGTAGCAACTCTTCTTTTTGTATTAACCCCAGGAATAGAAACTGTTTTCTTAATTAACAAATCTATTAGTCAAGGAAGAAGGTCTGGTGTGTACACTAGCTTTGGTTTAAATACAGGGGCTTTGGTGCATACGTTGTTTGGAGCGTTGGGATTGTCGATTATGGTAGCTAAATCTGCATTGTTTTTTGCGTTGATTAAGTACTTAGGAGCGGCTTACTTGGTTTATTTAGGGGTTGCAAAAGTGATGTCAAAAAAAGGTTTGATTACTGAGACAAATGAAGAGCAAAAGAAAAATTCAGCAAAAAGTAGTTTTACATCAGGGTTTGTTACTAATATATTAAATCCGAAAGTTGCATTATTCTTTATAGCTTTTTTTCCGCAGTTTATAAGTCCAACAGAAATAGAAAATCCCGTTCCTTTTATAATAATGGGAGTTATTTATGCGGTAATGACTACTATTTGGTACTTGATTTTAACATCGTTTGCAGGGATGTTTTCAACTAAAATTAAAGAGAATGAAAAAATAGGCGTAAGGCTAAACAAAGTGTCAGGAGCAATATTTGTATTGATGGGGTTACAAATAGCGTTTATGTAACAATTCAAACCGATAGGATAGTGATTGAAAACTTTGCTATCGGTTAAAAAATTATACAGCTAAATCGTCAGACTTTATTTTTTTAAACTCGTTTTGTTTTTGTTGTACTAAAGCAAATCCAAAAGTTAAAACACCAACCCTTCCTATAAACATTAGAATAATTAACAAAAATTTCCCTAAGCTCGATAGGTCTCCAGTAATTCCAGTACTCAATCCAACAGTACCAAGAGCAGAAGCAACTTCAAACAATATTTTGTCAAAAGAGAAGCTTTCACTGTAAGAAAGTAAGAATGAAAACAAGAAAATTAAACTAGTATATAGCATAAAAGTAGATGTTGCTATATAAATTCTGTCAAAAGGTATAATCCTGTTTAAAAAAGTAATCTTTTTTTGCCCTAACAATCTACTTTTTAATATAGCAATCATTGCTGTTAAAGTTGTGATTTTCATCCCTCCAGCTGTTCCAGATGGTGATGCGCCTATGTACATTAAAAAGGTTAATAGTAGTAATATTGGTAAAGAGAAACTACCAATAGGAATAGTATTAAAACCAACTGTTGTCATGGCAGACATTGTTTGAAAAAAAGAAGTCATTAACGAATGGTTGGAGTGTAGGGTTGAAGAAGGTTCCGATACGTATGTAAGTAATGTTCCTGAGAGCAATAAGAATATAAATCCATAGACAATAACTTTTGTTGTGAAGGATATTTCTTTAGACTTTCCAGAAAGTCGATACCATAAATCCGTAACAACAATAAAGCCTAAAGAACCTGCTATAGCTAGAATAGAGATGGTTGTATTTATAAAAACGTTATCGTGATATCCTTCAAAACCATTGTTAAATAAACCAAAACCTGCTGTACAAAAAGACGAAATGCTATGAAAAATAGAAAACCAAAAGGCTTTTAAGCTTTCCATTCCAGAATTGGTAAAAGCAATATAAAATAGAATAACTCCAATAGCTTCCATTACTAGAGTGAAAACAATAACACTTTTAATAAAGTCTTTTATTTTAATACTGTCAGGTAATGTAAATTCAGTCCCCAGTAATTTACTATGCCAATGCGTTATTTTTTTCGTAATAAATAACAAATAGTAGGTTGTTAATGTCATGTAGCCAATTCCTCCAATTTGTATGAGCATCATTATAATAAACTGTCCAAAGAAATTATAGGAATCAAAAATACTGATAGTAATTAATCCTGTAGTTGATATTGCCGATGTTGAAATAAACAAGTTATCTAAAAAAGACACATCAACTTTATGAAAAAAAGGAATAGATAGTAAAATAAAACCGACAAAGGTATAAAGGAAGAATCCCCATACTAAATTCATTTGAGGGGTTTTGCTAATCTGGAATTTTTTATACCAAATAGATAGCTTTTTATATGTGTTATTTTTCATTTCTTGTAAAAAATAAAAACAACGAGCTAAGAAATTCGTTGCTTTAATAATTGAAGTTCTAAATATTTATGAGTAAGTAATACTTCTAGCAAATTTAATTAATTCAATTTATAAAATTGAAGGAAAACTTAAAGAGTATAATCTTTCTTCATTTGTTATTCTTAGCAATTGCTTTTAAACAGTTGATAATTTATATTACTTGATGCTGAAAAATAAAACTTATATCAGAGTTGTTTAAGAGTGTGTTAGCTTACTTATGATTTCTTTATGCTGTGGAAACAACTGTATAAATTCTTCTCTTTTAGGTAATACAAAATCGTTGAAGTCAAATCCAGGAGCAACGGTACAACCAGTAAAAGCATAGGAGTTTTCTTTATTTACTTCAGCGGCAAACCAATAACCAGCAGGAACTACAAATTGTGGGAATTCATCATTTGCTAAGTCATTTCCAATCAATACAAATGAGTAGTTTCCTTCGGGAGATATCATATGTAGTTTTAAAGTACTTCCTTTATAAAAATGCCAAATTTCATCTTGGTTAATTTTATGAAAGGCAGAAAACTTTTCAGAAGTTAATAAAAAATAAATACACGTACTGTAATTTCTATCGCCTACAAAGTTAGAATTTAAGTGTTCGTTTTTAATAATTCCGTTGCTTCTGTATGTTTCTTTATAAAAACCACCTTCAGGATGTGCTGTTAAGTCAAACTTTTTAATTAGTTGTTGAGTTGTCATTTTCTTTTTGTTCGTTAACTTTTTTAATAATGGCTTTTAAACGTTCTTTGGTACGCTGTTTTTCCAAGCGAAGCTTATTTTCTTTTTGTTTCATTAAGCGCGTATGCTTCGCTTTGTTTACTGTGTTTTTAGCTTTCCCTTTTTTAGGCATTTTAAGGATTGATTTTCCAGATTTTATCTGCAGTTTTTAAATATTCTGATAAGGCAGCTGATCCATACCAGTTGTATAAATCTACATCTAAGTATTTTTCAGCTATAGCAGGATCTGTATTGATTAGCATTCGAGCCTCTTCAATGGTTTTTACATTGAATATAAAAAGTCCTCGATAAGCGTTTTCATTTTTACCAAATGGTCCAGCAACAATGAGTTTTTGCTCTTTAACTAATCTGTTGATGTTATTTAAATGGCCCTTAAAAGCCTTACTTTTAAGTTCTTTGTCTGTTGAGGTATTGCTGCCTGTTTTTAAGATTGCAAATACATAACTTTTCATTCCGTAGTCATCTGCACCTAATTCTTTAGCTAGTTTAGCATCGTAATTAAGATTGTTATTTTGAGCATTTAAAGTAATAGATAACAGTGCTATTATGAATGTGAAAAAGAGTTTCATGCAGTGTAAAGTTTTGTAAATTATAAAATTACACGTTTTTTATGAATTGCCAAAAGTCCTAAGAAAGTCAAGAAACCATTTAAGATTAAGACAAAAAAACCAAAATCAAATCCCATTTTTTCTTTGCTGTAAAAACTAATTGCATAGGTTAATACTGGAGCAATCAAACAAATAATAGGAACGAGTTTGTCTTTTACAGCTAGTTTGGTAAATAATCCGAAAGCATATAATCCTAATAGTGGTCCATAGGTATAACCAGCAAATTGGAATATTTTAGCGATGACACTTTCATCTGCAATAAAATATTTAAAAATTAAAATAGTGGCAACTAGGATAAAAGAGAATAACACGTGGATTTTCTTTCGTGTTTTTTCTTTTTCTTCTTCGTTTTCTTTTTTGTCAATTTCAAGAATATCAATACTAAATGAGGTAGTTAATGAAGTTAAAGCGCTATCGGCACTAGAGTAAGCTGCGGCAATCAATCCTAATAAAAAGAAAAGTGCCGTTATCATGCCTAAATCACCACTCATGGCTATAGTAGGAAACAAGTTGTCTTTGTGCGCATTTAATTCATTTGCTGTAGCGTAATCGGTTAACAGTACTCCTAAAGCTAAGAAGAAAAAATTAACAATAACCAGTACTATAGTAAACCAAAACATGTTTTTTTGAGCATCTTTTAGGCTCCGACAGGTCAAGTTTTTTTGCATCATGTCTTGATCCAAACCTGTCATTACAATTGAGATAAAAGCACCTGAAAAGAACTGTTTCCAAAAGTAATTCCCTGCTTTTACATCATCAAAAAAGAAGGTTTTTGATAAGCTATTATCTGCTACGTACGAAAATAAATTATCTATTTGCATTTCGTCTTTTATCATCACAATACATACACCAACAGCAATCAGCATAAACAAGGTTTGTAAAGTGTCTGTCCATACAATAGTTTTAATTCCTCCTTTAAAAGTATATAACCAAATAAGTAAAATAGTAATAGTTACTGTTACCCAAAACGGAATTCCATAAGCATCAAATAAAATTAACTGTAATACATTTGCCACTAAAAACAAACGAAAGGCAGCACCAACAGTTCTTGAGAGTAAGAAAAATGAGGCACCTGTTTTATAGGAATACCTACCGAAACGTCCTTCTAAATAAGTATAAATTGAGGTTAAATTTAACCGATAATAAAGAGGAAGTAATACGAGTCCAATAACGGCATAACCTACTACATACCCAAGTACCATTTGCATATAACTCATTTTATCACCTTCAACCCAACCTGGAACTGAGATAAAAGTTACTCCTGAAAGCGATGCGCCAATCATACCAAAGGCAACCAAATACCAAGGAGAGGAATTATTGGCTTTAAAAAATGTTTGATTGTTTGCCGATTTACCTGTGATGTAAGAAATGAGAATTAATACACCAAAATAGGCTAAAATAAGGAGTAGTATATGTAATGGTTGCATACTGTTAATTACGAATTATAAATTACGAATGTACTAATTTAGTTTTTAGCGCATACAAATTCATAATTCGTAAGTAACAATTAAAAAGTTATAGCTCTATAACCACTTCTTCGGTTTTTCTACGAACTTTTTTCAAGTCTTTCATGTAGTCATCTTCGGCTCTAAAACCAACAGGTAGTACTAAAACAGATTGTAAGTTATAAGTGTCTAATCCTAAAATTTCATCATACTTTTCAGGAACAAAACCTTCCATTGGGCAACTGTCAATTTTTTCGTTGGCAGCAACCGTCATTAGGTTTCCTAAAGCAATGTAAGCTTGGTTCTTCATCCAATGAAATAATACTTCAGGAGACTTGCTATCAATATCGTTTGTTAAAAACTCTTTAAACGGATTTAAAATTTCGTCTGGTGTATTTCGGGTGTCTTTCACTAGTTTAAAATAGTTTTCTACATGTGTTGAGGTTAACTCTTTTGGAATACATAAAACCAATAAATGTGAAGCCTGAACAACTTGATGTTGGTTCCAAGAGTGTGCGACTAATTGCTGTTGTAAATTTTTGTTTTTAACAACCACCATTTTAACAGGCTGTAAGCCATAGGAAGTAGCAGTTAAGTTGAAAGCTTCTTTTAAAATATTGATTTGCTCTTCAGAAAGAGACTTATGTTCGTCAAATTTTTTAACAGCATAACGCCATTGTAAATTTTCTATACTATTCATGTGGTTTAGTTTTTATTTGATAGTCGAGGGTTAAAATACTTCAAAATTTGTATTGAAGTTAAAATGTTTTACAAGTTTTCTTATTCATTTCATAAGATAAAATGCTTGACAAAAATAGCGGAATAAAAAGTTGTCTAAAAATACTTTGAATAATTAATATTGATAGCATCATAGAAATATTTTGTACATTGAGAATGAAAAAGAAAGCATATGAAAGAAGAATTTTTACATTATTTATGGCAATACAAATTATTTAGCAAACGAAACTTAATATCAGTAAAAGGAAAAGTTGTTGAAATTTTAGATTCTGGGAGTTATAATAGCAATACTGGGGCTGATTTTTTAAATTCAAAATTAAAGATTGATAATCAGCTATGGGTAGGAAATGTTGAAGTTCATGTGAAGTCGTCTGACTGGTATGCCCATCATCATGAACAGGATAAAAATTATGATGCAGTCATTTTACATGTGGTATGGGAACACGATACAGAGGTGTTTATGAAAAATAACCGTCCATTACCAACCGTAGCATTAGAAAATGTTGTTCAAAAAGAAGTGTTGATAAATTATCGGAGGTTATTCTTAAAAGAACAACGCTGGATTCCGTGTGAAAAGCAAATAGCAGAAATCAATTCCTTTTTATTAAATAACTGGTTAGAACGTTTGTACTTTGAACGATTAGAGAATAAATCGGTAGTAATAAAAGAGCTGTTACAAAAATCAAATAATGATTATGAAACGGTGTTGTTTCAGTTGTTAGCTAAGAATTTTGGATTGAAAGTTAATAGAGCGGCTTTTTTAGAACTAGCACAATCGTTTAATTTTTCAGTGTTGCGTAAAGTTCAATTCAATGAAGAGCAATTATCTGCCTTATTATTTGGACAAGCAGGTTTTTTGGTTGACCAAATCGAAGATAGTTATTACCAACAGTTGCAAAATGAGTATACTTACTTAAAACACAAATACAAATTAGAGCCAATGGCTAAGTATAGGTTTCAGTTTTTTAGAATGAGACCGAACAATTTTCCTACGGTTAGAATAGCGCAATTAGTGGGGCTATATAACAAATATCAAAGTTTGTTTTCAAAGGTAATGGATGTAAATAAAATAGAGGATTTTTATAATTTATTTACAATTGAAGTAAATGAGTTTTGGAAAACACATTATACATTTGAATCAGAATCAAAAAAATCAGTTAAAAGACTTACAAAATCACTTATAGATTTGTTGATTATTAATACAATTATTCCTTTAAAATTTGTTTATGAAGAGGCCATAGGAGAGGTTAATGAAGAAGGTTTGTTACAATTAATACAACAATTGAAACCAGAAAATAATTCAATTATAAGTAAGTTTGCAGTATTACAAATCAAGGCAAAGAATGCTTTTGAATCTCAAGCTTTATTAGAATTAAAAAACAATTATTGTGCAGAAAAACGTTGTTTGCAATGTGCTATAGGAAGTAAGTTATTAAAAAAATAAAGAATATGATGTTAGTAGTTATAACTAGTATTTTGTCTCTTATAGTATTTGTTTATACATTACGTAATTATCTTCTTTTTAAGTTTGGGTTAGAGGTTAAAGGAAAGGTTGTTGATGTAAAGTATGAAGTTATAGGAATAAAAACTAGAGTACCAACAGCAAAAATAACATATAACTATACTGTAAAAGGAAAATTATACGAACGCACGGAGAATAGCGAAGCAAAAAAGCATATGTTTAAAATGCATTGCATGGAAGGAGAAACGATAAAGGTTTATGTACATAAAAAGGATATGAGTAAAGCTACTATTGTTAATCTGAAGCATTATTTTTTTCCAGTCGCTTTAACAGCCTTTTTGTTTTTAATTTCAGTTATAGCTGTAGTAGTATCAATATAAAAAGCATATCAGATTAATTAATAAAATGATATATTTGTGACAAAAATTTATAAAAATGAAAAAAGTATTAATTGCTATTGCATTAGTATCTACTATTTGTGTAGGTTGTAAAGACAACAAAAATTCAAAAAACAATGGAGAAGCTTCAACAATTGAAGAATCTATTAGTGAAAAAGAAGAAAAATCAACTTCAGCAATTTGTTTATTAGATAAACTATCTATTAGAGAAAGTGCTTCAGCTAAAGGGAAATGGATAACCTCTATTAGCTTAGGTGAAAAAGTAAGCTTAACAGGAGATGAAACTATAGATTCTGTTTCGAAGAAGGAGTATTACAAGGTAAAGTTGATTGACGGAAAAGAAGGATGGACTAGATCTACTTTTTTAGCTGTTAATGGTAAAGTGGGAGCTATGTTAGAAGAAGCTGTTGTTTATAAAAGACCAGACTTACTTACCAAGACAGAAAAAAAATACAGCATTATGGATATCATTGCTGTAACTGAAACTCAAGGAGATTGGATTAAGGTTAAAGGAAAAAGGTCTGAAGGAAAGTATATTGAAGAAGGTTGGGTGAAAACTTCTAACATTACAAATGATCAAATTGATATAGCAACGGCTAAATTTGCGGGAATAGCAAATACTCAACCAACAATGACAGAAAGAATAAAGGCATTGAAAGATGTTATCAATAACTCAGATTTATCTTCTTCTAAGTTTATTACAGTTATAGAGAATAAAATAGAAGATTACGAGTCAAAAAATCAACCTTTAGATGCTCAAGAAGCAGCAACAGAGGAGGCTGTAGAGAAGGTGGCAGAATAAATTTATAAATAACTAAATAAAAAAACGATTTTAGAATATTCTAAAATCGTTTTTTTATTTTAATCTATTTTGAAAAAATAGTTATTAATACAAACTTTTAAATTTAGCAGGGTTTGCTTCGTTCATAATTTCGTATACTTTTTCAAAAATATCTTCTGCAGATGGTTTAGAGAAGTAATCTCCATCGGTACCATAGGCAGGTCTGTGAGCTTTAGCAGTTAAGGTTTGTGGTTTGCTATCTAAATGTCTGTAACCATTTTGATTTTCAACAATTTCTTGTAATAAATACGCTGAAGCTCCTCCAGGAACATCTTCGTCAACAACTAATAAACGATTTGTTTTAGCTACCGATTTTACGGTATCATGATTCAAGTCAAAAGGTAATAAACTTTGCGCATCTACAATTTCTACATCTATACCTACTTGTGCTAAATCTTTAGCAGCTTCTTCAACGATTCGTAAAGTAGAACCGTAAGAAACAATGGTAATATCGTTTCCTTCCTTGATTGTTTCAACAACACCAATTGGAGTTTTAAAATCTCCTAAGTTTGTTGGCAATTCTTCTTTTAAACGGTATCCGTTTAAGCACTCTACGACTAAAGCAGGATCGTCACCTTCTAATAAGGTGTTGTAGAATCCAGCAGCTTTCGTCATGTTACGAGGCACCAATACATGAATTCCTCTTACATTGTTTATTATTCCACCCATTGGTGAACCTGAATGCCAAATTCCTTCTAAACGATGTCCACGGGTACGGATAATTAACGGAGCTTTTTGCTTCCCAAAAGTACGGTAACGCAACGTAGCCAAATCGTCGCTCATAATTTGTAAAGCATACAGTAAATAGTCTAAATATTGAATTTCGGCAATAGGACGCAACCCACGCATTGCCATACCAATACCTTGACCTAAAATAGTCGCTTCACGAATACCTGTATCAGAAACACGGAACTCACCAAATTTTTCTTGTAAACCTTCTAGTCCCTGATTTACATCACCTATATACCCAGCATCTTCACCAAAAATTAATACTTCAGGATGTTTTGCTAAAATAGCGTCAAAGTTATCACGCATAATAATACGTGCATCTACGATATTTTTTTCTGAAGCATAGGTTGGAGCTTCTGCAGGAATATTTTCAGTAGCTAATTCTGTTTCACTTAATAAATGTGCTGAATATTTTACAGCTGCTTTATCAATTGATGTTTGGATGAAGTTTTTCAGTGCTGTTTTTTCAGCAAAATCTTCATCTCTTAAATAACGTAACGTTTTACGAGCAGCTACTAAAATATCTTTTCTGATAGGTTCAGCAATAGCGGCTAAATCATTTTTATATTTTGTAATGAATGATCCATTGTTGCTTTTTTGGGCAATGGTTTCTAGTAAAGAAATGGCTTCAGCTACTTCTGCTTTTATTTCGTTTGTATAGGCACTCCAAGCGTCGCGCTTAGCTTTACTAACTTCTTTTTTTGCTTCTTTTTCAATATTGATTAAATCTTCTTCAGAATCAATAAATTTTAAAGTTTCTCCCTCTTCATTTTCTAGTTCAAACTCTAAAATCCACTTACGCATTTGTGCAATACAATCAAATTCTTGTTCCCATTGTAAACGTTCTTTTGATTTGTAACGCTCATGAGAGCCTGAAGTAGAATGCCCTTGTGGTTGCGTTAATTCTTTTACGTGTATTAATACAGGTATGTGCTGTTCTCTCGCAATTTTAGAAGCTTTGTTGTAAGTGTCAATTAACTGAACATAATCCCAACCATTCACTACGAAAATCTCATATCCGTTACTTTCATTTTCACGTTGGAATCCTTTTAAGATTTCAGAAATACTTTCTTTAGTGGTTTGATGACGTGCATGTACAGAAATTCCATACTCATCATCCCAAACATTCATTATCATTGGAACTTGTAGAACACCTGCGGCGTTAATTGTTTCTAAAAACAAACCTTCACTGGTACTAGCATTTCCAATAGTACCCCAAGCAACTTCGTTACCGTTGTTTGAAAAATTAGTGTGTTTTTCTAAACCTTCAACATTTCTATAAATTTTAGATGCTTGTGCCAACCCTAATAAGCGAGGCATTTGACCAGCAGTAGGAGAAATATCTGAGGATGAATTTTTTTGAGCTGTTAAATTTTTCCAGTTTCCATTTTCATCTAAAGAATGCGTAGCAAAATGCCCTCCCATTTGACGACCGGCAGACATTGGTTCAACATCAATATCAGTATGTGCATATAAGCCAGCAAAAAATTGTTGTGGAGTCAACTCTCCAATAGCCATCATAAAGGTTTGATCACGATAGTAACCTGATCTAAAATCTCCATTTTGAAAAGCTTTAGCCATAGCCAATTGTGGTACTTCCTTACCATCTCCAAAAATTCCAAATTTAGCTTTACCTGTTAAAACTTCTCTTCTTCCTAATAAACTACATTCTCGACTAATGCGAGCAGTTTTATAGTCCTTTAAAACTTCATTTTTAAAATCTTGAAAAGAAAGCTGTTGAGTATTAGCTATTTCGGTATTTTGCGTCATAATCATCTAATTTAGGTATGGTTACAAAGATAGCTTTTTTAGTTGAAATTTAAAAATTTCTATTTTCATTGAATATTTTTCAAAAAAAAGAGGAAAAAACAAATTTTATTGAAGTATCTATAATATGCCTCTTCTAATAAAGTTATAAATTCTATCAATATCTGTTGTAATGATGAATCTAATTTTAGTAGGATAAGCTCTTTTATTGATTTCAAAACCTTCGTTAGTGTAAATAGGGAGATAGAATTCAAAAATATTTGGAAGGAAGTTTAAACGAATTCCATTTTCATAAAAAAACTTAGGAGAGGTATGCTTGTTTTTTAACATGGCAACGTCATTGTAAATTTCAGCCCATTTCCATACACTTACACTAGTATTAATAGATGTTATAAGTTGATTAGCAAAATAAGGTTCTTTAAATTTAGACTTAAAACCTCCTTGGCCAACGACAAATTGCTGACTAAAAATACCGTCGTTTTCCGAGCGACCAAATAAATTTTGTTCAAATAAATAATCATTTCCACGGTTTAATCCAAAGCTAAAGTAATTTCCCGTTGTTTTGTTAGAAAGGAAGAGTCCACCAAAAAACCGAACCTCAAAGCTTTCGTTAGCAGTAAAAAACTTTCTGTAACGAAAATCGGTTGATATTTTACTGAAGTTAGAATTTATTTCTAGGTTAGCAGCATACCGTATTCTGTGTATAGCATCAAACGTATTATTTATATAGCGTAGGTTAAAAATGTTATACTTGTCTTGATCACCTTGTGTAGTATTCGGAGCTACTTCTTTATCAATACTTACCATACGAGCGATTAAGAATTTTGAACCTATATCACGGAGGGTGTTTCTTCTAAATTGAAAACTAATAAATGGACTTAGAGTGTTGTATCCTAGCTCGGGGGCATAATGAAAATTACTTCCAGAAATACCATATCGTATTTTGTAAAGTTTAGAATCTCTTAAAAAATGGTTGTATCCTATAGCGAAAGATCCTGTAAGGTTTCGACTTTTTAGACTATAGTTAGGGGTTATGCTAAATTGAAAATTATGATTAACTAGCGATTTATTATTTATGTTAAGACCAAGAATTAGTCCATCGTACAAGTTATACTTAATATCAGGATAATAAAATAGTTGATTGTAATAAGGGTTTTCAAAATCTTTAAAAAAACGAAACTGAATAGGTTTGCTTATAATGCTATTATTTACATTTCTAAAATTGTTAAGAGAATTAAATTCAGGGTAGTTGTTTTCATAATTTAAAGCAAGCTTATTAAAGTCACCCCTTTTAATTTTTACTGTTTTGGTAGAGTCTATATTTGTAACCCAAGTTTTAAATTTTATGTTTTTCTTTTGAATACCATATAGTGCAACAGGAGCATTAAAACTTCTTTTGTTTTTGATGGTAACCAATAGAGAGTCTTTGTTTTGAGAGTAGGATACTTTTTTTATTTTATAATCAATTTTTTTGTCGGTAGTAAGATAATCTCCAAAAAACCATTGCAAATCTTTTGAAGTATTCTTTTGAAGTATGTTCGCAAAATACTTACTATTAGAGGGCTTTAATTGGTTTTGAGTATAAAATTCTTTAACAGATTTTTTTAAAATACTATCGCCTACAAAATCGTATAAATATTTAATTCCTAAACCGGCCTTGTATTTACTAACAACTTTCCTGTTGAAGTTAGAAAGAGAGTCGCTAGAGGTGGTTAAAGTTTGGTCATAAAATTTACGAGAACTGAACTGATATACTAGTGGGTATTTATCGTTTTGTTTTAATTGAGCAATGTTGTAGGTTTTTATAGGCCAATACTTGGAGTATTTTCCCAGAAAAGTAACGTTTGGATAATATTTTTTTACATATTCCATCATTAAAAACGTTTGCAAACCATCAGTTAACCAATAATCTTTTCTAGGGTTTTGAATAATGATATCATCAAAATATTTTTGGGTAAGTGCTTTAAAGAATCCAGTTTCCCATCTAAAATTTTTAGGAAAGGGTTTTAACCAACTAGGAAGCCCATAAATTTCATGCAATGAATTTTTATTAATAGTTCGAGAATCTACAAAAATTTCAGGGTGTGGGTGTTTGCCTATAAAGTCTTCTATAAATTGTATTTGTCTATTTATAATTTGGGTAGTTTCTTCATTTGGAATTTTTTTAAGATAGGCATCGGTCTTTATTTCTTTATCCTTTAGCTTAAAAGACTTAAAAGTTTTAACCGTATCAATATGAAGTATGATGTCTTTCTTTTTAGCGCCAACTAAATAATAGTTCGTATAATTATTGTGTTCAGTTTTATATTGGTATAAATTACTTTCTATGTGGTAATTTTTAGGAATATTTATAGAAATGGAGTAGTTAGAGAGCTCTTCGTATAAATCGTCTAAATTTAAGTTACTCATCAGTTGCCATTTTTTATCATATACAGCAGGAGTTACATACCAAAATCGTAAATGGTATCCAGTTTTTGTTTTCCCATATCCTGTGTATTTTGCATTTGGAACCTTTACAGAATAGGAGGTACGAATTATTAAACTATCTTTAGGTTTTAAAGGTTTGTTAAGAAATACCTCAATAATATCTTGCTGATTTTTTCTTTCCTTAAACGAAACTTGTTTAAAGTTTACAGTTAAGTTTCTTATTTTACTATAACCTCTATCTTTTTCTTTCGAAAAGTAAAAAGCTTTTTTGTAGTCTTCAATAAAACGCTTAGCTAAAGGAGTATTATCATTTTTAAAACCATTGGCCCAGTTATGTAAAAAAACACGATTTAAGTTTGCTGAAGAGTGGTTATAAAAAGTTGTTTTTTGTAAAATGTGAATTAAATCATTGCTAGTATCTAGTTTAGCTTTTATTTCAACAGAGTTTTCTTGCGCTACTATTTTAAAGCAATACAAGAAGGTAGCGTATAATAAGAGGAGTACTTTCTGTTTCAATATAAGGTTTTGTTTAAAGAAAGGGTATACAAAATGTGTTTCATAAACCCTGTGAAAATAAAAAAGCTCGTTGGAATTACAACGAGCTTTAAAGATAAATATTTTTAGAAATTTGGTTTCAGCTGATATTTCGCATAGAATTTATTAAAGTGTTCAACAGCTTCATCAGCAGTATCTACAACTCTAAATAAATTCAAATCTTTTTCGCTAATATTACCTTCTTCAATTAAAGTATTTTTAATCCAATCTAACAAACCAGACCAAAACTTTTTACCAATTAAAACAATAGGGAAACGACCAATTTTATTAGTTTGAATTAAAGTAATTGCCTCAAAAAGCTCATCCATTGTACCAAAACCACCAGGCATTACAACAAAACCTTGAGAATATTTTACAAACATTACTTTTCGAACAAAGAAATAATCGAAATTTAAGTTTTTATCACTATCAATCCATGGATTGTCATGTTGTTCAAAAGGAAGATCAATATTTAAGCCTACCGAAGTTCCTTTGCCTCGATGAGCTCCTTTATTACCCGCTTCCATAATACCAGGACCTCCACCAGTAATTACTCCAAAACCATTTTGTGTTAGTTTATAGGCTATTTCTTCAGCTAATTTATAATAAGGGTCATCAGTTTTTGTGCGAGCAGATCCAAAAATAGACACACAAGGTCCAATTTTGCTTAGTTTTTCATACCCATCAACAAACTCAGACATAATTTTAAATATTGCCCAAGAATCATTTGTTTTTATTTCGTTCCAGGTTTTTTGCTGTAGTTTTTCTCTAATTTTTCTGTCATCGTTCGGACTCATAATTCTTCTACTTTTATATTAAATAACAAATTAAATCGCTAAAATTTGATTTTTAGCAAGCCTGCTAATTTAGTGGTTTTTGGTGTTAGAAAAAAAGATAAAAGAAAAACTCCTTTAAAAAGATTGTTTTTTGATTGAGTAATCGAGTAAAGGCGAATATTATATTTAGGCTAGAAGACAACCCTTCCCTTCAGAAGAAAGAAGTAACAATTTATTGTAGTTAGTGTTTAAAAATTATGGCTTGGCAACCTTACTGTGTCTTTTTAGTAAATTACCATAAGGAGCGTATGGAGTAAGTTACCACGATCTTACAATTTTTTGCTCAGCTTTGCTTCAAGTGAGTTATGAGTTTAAGATTGATTTTTTATGTTAAAGAAACATAAAGCTTCGAATAAGTTTCGAAACTTTATGCATGTTTAAAAAAGATGTTAGCTATAAACGCAAATACCATCTAAATGACTTTGTTGTGCTGTGTCACAGCGCAAGCCAGCAGCACACCAGTTACTTTTACAAGGACAACCGTAAGGAACATTGCCTTCTATGGCATCACACTCTCCTGGTGTTGTTAATTTGGTTCCGCCTTTGACTTGTTTTTGAGCCACTTTACTTAAAGCATTACCTAGGTTTAAGATTGATTTTTTCATAATTGAAATTTTTAGAGGGTTATGAATTTAGTACCAGAAGCAACCATATCTGTCGCATCTACCAGCATCGCAAAAAACGCCCCAAGATGTATTTTGGCAGCATTTACGACCTTCTTGATAACAAAAGCCATTAGACCCACCATTAATTTGTTTTTGATCAGCTTTTTCTAAAGCCTTACCTAAGGTTAAAATTGATTTTTTCATGATTAAAAAATTTGGTATTAATTAATCCTTGAACAGTTTAAAGACACTCAAGGTTTGTGTCTATTCTTCGCGAAAGAATTTTTTATTTGATAATATTTTTAAGTTGATAGAAAAAACGTTCTATCAAACGTAAGTCTTCAGTTACAATATCTGCTGCACCTTTCATTTCTTGTCTGAAAGGAATAGTTTTATTATAAGTAGTTTCTAAATTCTGAGGAAGTTCTACATCCACTATATAATTACCTTTTTCATTAGGAATAAGTGAAATAGATTTAACTTTTCCATTTAATTCTCCGAATTCATCAGAAGGATAATTTAATAATTTGATTTGAACTTTTTGGTCTTTCTTTATTTTACCAGAATTAGCAGCTGGTGCTTCAATTTTACCAATAAATGAGTTTCCCTTGTTTGGAATAATAGTAAATATTAAGTCTCCCGTATTAACTGTTTGGTTTTTATTCCAAAAAGACAAAAAGGAAACTTTTCCGTTTATTGAAGAAGTAAGGGCATATTGTTTTTCCCAATCTTTAATCGCCTTTTTTAAGTATAGCAAAGATTGAATAGCTTTCTTTTTAACACGAGTATCTTGTTGTGTTTTTTTTATAGAAGTCCCCTCTAAGTTTTTCGCAGAATTGTTAATCAATTCTCGTATTTGTGAAATTGAAGATTCAAGAGTTTTGTATGAGCGTTTAGCTTGTAAATACTCAATTTCTTTTTGATCTTTTTCCTTAGCAGAAATAACACCTTGACTAAACATTTTTCTGCTGCGTTCTAAGTCTTTTTCTTTAAAATCTAATTCTTTTAAGTTTAACTCTTTTTGAGATAATAGAATTTGTAATCGCCCCCTAGCTTCAATAACAGACATTTGATTTGCAAAATTCTCAGATTTAAACGGAGTTAATTTTTCGTTTAAAACATATTCGGAGTAGTCATTTTCAAACTGTGAGTAACTAGAAGTTATGTCTCCTAAAATTAAAGGAGGAACTTTATCGATAGGGAAGAAGAAATTTTGTTGATTTATTTTAATTGTATCCACAATACTCTTTAATAGTAAAACATCTTTGTATGAAGCACTGTTTTCAATAACAGCTAAAATATCTCCTTCGGAAACATTTTTACCTTCATTAGTTAAAAAGGTTTCAAATTGTCCTGTTGATTTTGCATAAATTTTCTCAGGGGGTGTTGAGGTAGTAACCATCACCTCAGCAGATATAACATCCGGGTATTTTACGAACCAAGAAATGAATAATAGCATTACTATAAGCCCAAGTAATAATGTATTCCCCCAGCGAATCATCCAATTTGGTACATGGGTTAAAATTTCTTGAACTTCTTCACTTCTAATTTCTATGTCTTGAGTATTGTTTGGCATCTTAGAATGTATAAAAGTGCTCTTACATTCAGATAAGATAAGAGCACCAATGAAATAAATTAATTTAGGATATTATGCAAGTTCCGTTATAACAAATCCATGGAGTTAAAGGGTCTCCAGGACCTTGTTGATCGTAACAATCTTTTTCTGTCTTACAAGAATAACCGCCATTAATAAATTTTTGTTCTCCTTTGTTTAAAACTTTTCCAAGCTTAAAAAATGATTTTTTCATCGTAATTTATTTAAAAAATTAAGCAGGACAACATTGTCCATTTTTTATAATGCCTCTATTGGCTCCTCCCGTACCATTTGGCACAGCACACACATCTCCTTCTTGGCAATCTAAAGCACAAAAAAAGTAGTTAGAACAAGGAAAACCAATTGTTTTGCCTCCTTTAATTCGCTCTTGTTCTATTTTACTCAGAGCATTACCTAAGTTTAAGATTGATTTTTTCATTTTTAAATAATTTAAATTTGATTAAATCCCTGAACCTTTAAAGACACTCAAGGTTTGTGTCTATTCTTCGCGAGTGAATATTCTTATTTACCTAAGTCTAGCTGGTTTTTAACTAGGTGGTAATAACTTCCTTTTAGTTTGATTAGCTCTTCATGACTTCCTCTTTCAATAATTTTTCCTTTTTCAAGAACCACTATTTGATGCGCATTTTTTACAGTACTTAATCGGTGTGCTATGACTACAGCTGTTTTATCAGCAAAAAACTCATTAAGTTTTCCCATGATAACTTTTTCGTTATTGGCATCGAGTGCGCTAGTAGCTTCATCAAAGAATAAAAACTTAGGGTTTTTGTATACTGATCGGGCAATTAATAATCGTTGTTTTTGACCTGTACTCAATCCATTACCTTCGCTACCAATTTTGGTATTATATCCTAATGGTAGTCCTTCAATATAATCACCAATGTTTGCCACATCTATTGCATGAGCTAATTTTTCTTTATCAATATAATCTTCCCCTACAGCTATATTTTTAGCTATAGAATCATTAAAGATGTATCCTTCTTGCATTACAACACCACAATTCCTCCTCCATTCTTTTTGAGAGATGTTTTTCAGATTAAAGTTGTTGATCATTATATCACCTTGATCAACTTGATAAAAACCAAGTAATAATTTCATTAAAGTAGTTTTACCACTTCCGCTAACTCCTACTATTGCTGTTGTTTTATTTGCAGGAATCTCAAGTGATAAATTTTTTAAAACAGGTTCTAAGCCCCCTGTATATCTGAATGAAATGTTGTTTAGTTTTATAGAAGCATTTTCAGGAATGGTAGTTACTTTTTCATCACTAGGTTTTTCTTCATCTTCCATATTGTGTATTTCACCTAATCTATCTAAAGAGATTTGAGCGTCTTGTATGTCTCTCATGAAATTAATTAGTTGTGTAATAGGACCATTTAACTGACCTACGATATAACTAATAGCCATCATCATACCAAGGGTTATTTGACCGTCTATAACTAATTTAGCAGAAAGGATGGTGATGAACATATTTTTAAGCTCATTAATGAAGTTAGATCCCACACTTTGAGTTTGTTCTAAAGCAAGACTCTTGGTAGCTACTTTGAATAATCGTGCTTGTACATATTCCCAATTCCAACGCATGCGTCTTTCTGCATTGTGGAGTTTTATTTCTTGCATCCCATTAATAAGCTCAATAACTTTACTTTGCTCTTGACTTACTTGAGAAAAACGTTTGTAGTCAAGTTCTTTTCTCTTTTTAAAGAAGAACAATACCCATCCAAAATATAATACACTTCCCAATACAAAAACACCAAAGATTTGTAGGCTGTAATATCCTAAAACCAAACTAAAAATTATAAGGTTGAAAAAAGAGAATAAAACTGTTAAAGATGATGTGGTTAAAATTCGTTCAATACGTTTATGGTCGTTAATTCTTTGCAGTAAATCACCTGTCATCCTCACATCAAAATAGGAAATAGGCAATTTCATTAGTTTTATAAAGAAGTCAGAAATCAAAGAAATATTAATACGAGTACTCAAGTGTAATAAAATCCAACTTCTAATAATTTCTAAAGAAGCTTTTCCGATAAATAGAAATAATTGAGCAAATAAAATTAAGTAAACAAAGTTCAAGTCTTGGTTTTTAATACCTACATCAACTATACTTTGGGTTAAAAAAGGTAAGATTAGTTGAAGTAAGCTACCTGCAAGAAGTCCTATTATTAATTGCGCTATAAATTTTTTGTATTTATAGAGGTATTTAAAGATGAATGAAAAACCAAATTTTTCATCTTCTTCAAATTCTTCTTGATAAAATTTGGGAGTTGGTTCTACTAGTAAGGCAATTCCCTCTTCAGTATTCTCATCAGCATTATTACCAATCCAATGTTGGATAAATTCCTCTTTAGTAAAAGTAATTAATCCGTGAGCTGGATCAGAAATATAAACGAGCTCCTTTTTTATTTTGTAGAGAACTACATAATGATTTTTATTCCAATGAATAATACATGGGAATGGGGCTTCTTTAAGTTTACTGAAAGCCAATTTAATACCTAAAGACTTGAAGCCTATAGACTCTACAGCTTCACTTAAACCGAGCAAACTACTACCCTCACGAGTGGTTTCACTTAAGCTCCTTAGTTGTTGTGTATTAATAGTTTTACCATAGTGTTTGGCTATGATTTTTATGCAGGTAGGACCGCAATCCTTTGCTTCAGTCTGTTTATAGTTTGGGAATTTTTTCAAGTTCAATTTTGGTATAATATATAACTAGGTCAGGAATATACAATTTCTAACCTAGTTTTAAAAATTACTAAGAGCTAAATAATCAATAACTTTTTAAGGTATGTTTATAGAGGTGTTATCTGAACAATAAATGTTTTTTATAGCATTGTATTGAATTTACGACTAGAAAAAAAACCTTTTTTGACTTGGAGTAGTTGCTACATGTCCAATTTTTCCAAGTTAGTTGTGGTACTGAATCTCGCTCATTATAAAGAATCTAAATGGGTGTGTTTTAAATAAAACAATCATTAATTACATAGGATAATCACCAAAACAAGAAGTAGGTGTTCCCTCATACACTCCAGGGATGTCTCCATTTGGACATAAAGATTGACAATCTGTTGTGTATTTTGTTGAATTTAAATAACAGAAGCATTTGCATCTTGGATCAGGCATTGGTTGCCCCCCATTAATTTGTTTTTGCTGTGTTTTACCTAAAACCTTGCCTAGGGTTAAAATTTGTTTTTTCATAAAAAATATATTGATTTTTATATTGGTTCGTTAGCAGCCTGTACAGCTTATACCGCCATTAGGGCAAAATTGCCACGGACCTGTACAGTTGTTATTACCAGGGTCGCTGCCGTTTCCGTCTTCTGTATAACAGTATATTCCTTGACAGTATTGCCCAGCAGGACAGCTGCCTTCACCGCCACAAAAACCTACAGCTCCTCCGCCATTAATTAGTTTTTGGGCTGTTTTGTTAAGAGGCTTTCCTAAATTTAAAATTGTTTTTTTCATGATCTTATGAATTAAATACAACAATTAGTGGCTGGGTGATATTGACAACCCGAAATATAAGTTCCCCCACAGCTAGGGTTGTTTAATGCGGCATGACTTGTTGTACAGCATTGCAATGCTGGGTCACAGCATCTTCTAGGTTTTAAACCTCCACCGTTAATTCGCTTTTGCGCTGCTGTATTGAGAGATTTTCCTAAGGTTAAAATTGATTTTTTCATCTTTAATTTTATTAAATTATACTTCCGTCACATAAGTAACCTGTATTTCCTTGGTCGCCAAATAATTGACACCAACCAGCAGTATTACAACAATATCCACTTCCGCATTGGTAATGGTTGTCGCATTGTTTTTTACCTCCGTTAATTAGAGTTTGCTCTGTTTTATTTAAAGCCTTTCCTAGGGTTAAAATTGATTTTTTCATAATTCTAAGGTTTAAAAGAAGTTGATTAAGATTTACAAAGTAGGTCTCCTGAGTTAGGGCTTCCAATGGATTGACAAAAGTTAGCAGTGTTACAACATCCAATGTTACAATCATCATTGGTAAAACAATTGTATTTACCTCCACTAATTAGTTTTTGCTCTACTTTACTTAAAGGTTTTCCTAGAGTTAATATTGGTTTTTTCATTTTTAGTCTAAAATGAAACTACAGTAAATTTCAGCACAATGCGGTCCGTAATCCTCACATACACGGTCTTTGTTTGTATCGCACATTTTTCTACCTCCGTTAATTTGGATTTGTGCTGCTTTATTTAAGGTTTTTCCTAAGGTTAAAATTGATTTTTTCATGAGTAAGTTATTATTGTTTTGTAAAAAGTATTGAGTAAGGCACTAACTTTATTGCGTAGTTATACTCGAAAGCAGTGCCCATTATTCAGCCTATTCTTTTCAGATTACACTAGTTAAGTTATTCTAGAATAGGGCACACAAGAGGAGGACAGTTTCCTGTTGGGTAGTTCGGAGCGTTAATAGC
The DNA here is from genome assembly GCF_036350695.1 of Tenacibaculum sp. FZY0031. Taxonomy (NCBI): domain Bacteria; kingdom Pseudomonadati; phylum Bacteroidota; class Flavobacteriia; order Flavobacteriales; family Flavobacteriaceae; genus Tenacibaculum; species Tenacibaculum sp. FZY0031. Next base: position 140,462 of record NZ_JAZDVY010000007.1, on the reverse strand, counting down.
ATAACATCGATGACTACAACAATGGTGTCCACTGCCACATTCTGAGTCACATTGACAAAATCTTGGAGCGCCTCCTTTAACTTGCTTTTGTGCTGTTTTGTCTAAAAGCTTTCCTAAATTTAAAATTGATTTTTTCATGAGTAAGCTCTTTTGTTACAGAATAAAACCACAATAAAACTCAGCACAATGTACTCCATGGTCTTCACAAATACCGTCTCTGTTTTTATCACATTGTTTTCTTCCTCCGTTGATATGAACTTGTTCCGCTTTGTCTAAAATCTTGCCTAAGGTCAAAATTGATTTTTTCATCATTAAAAAGGCATTAATTGGCAGTAGCTTTCTGCACATTTCCATCCAAAGTCTTCACATATGCGATCTCTGTTAGCATCACATTGCATTCTACCTCCGTTAATTTGAGCTTGTTCCGCTTTCTTTAAAGCTTTACCTAAATTTAGAATTTGTTTTTTCATAATTAAAATATTAAGGTTACTTTTGCGGCGAACATTTAAAGACACTCACCTATGTGTCTATTCTTCGCGAGAGAATTTTGTTCAAAACGCAAAGCCCTTTTCTGGGCTTTGTTTTTTTTATGCTGTCTTTAATGATACATTAGAAGTATGTGAGTTTTCTTCCAAGTCTTCAATAAATAATATCAAATCAGTTCTGCTGTACTCCTTTGGGAAAGATTGTCCGTTTACTAATATTTCAGGAGTAAAGTTAATGCCATTTTGCGTACACCAATTCTTCTCTTTTTCTAACTCTAAAGTGTAAGTTTCTTTGTCAACACACTCTCCCCATTCTTTTAACCAAGCAGTTGGTTTTTGTCCTTCATAAATAGCATCCATGGCTAAGAGGCATTCCTTACCTCCTTTAGTATTATAAATTTCTATGAGTCTGCTGGTAATTTTAATCACATCACTGTCTTTATCTTCTACGTTTACATTAAATCGTATTTTAATTTTTACATGGTTATGATATCTTTTAAGAATATCATCAACATGTGTATGAACCGGTTTACAATGACCACAAAAAGGATTGGTAACAATTGTTATTTCAAGGTTGGAGTTAAGATTTCCAAAAATAATTTCCCTACTATCAGTTAATTGAGTGTCAAGCAGAGGTGATTTTTGTAATAAACTATCAAATAGTGTATAATTTCTTTTGAATTTTACACTTGCTATTTTTTCTTTTTTAAGTTCTTGAACTTCGGTAAATAGAGGTTTTGTATAGCTCCAAGCCAACCAAGTAAATGAAGCAACGAGACCTAAAGTAATAAAATCACTAAGTACAAAAGTGCTAATGTAGTTTTTTGTTAGTATTGGTGCTAATGCTTGTAACCAAAGTACACCAACAATGCTTAAGCATAAAAGACACCATTTTTTTACTACTGCATATTGGTAGTATAAAGAGTATAGTGTAATAGGTATGGCAAGCAAACTAATAGTATATGAAATAACAGGGTTAGAAATTTGCATAAATGTTAAAAGAGACAAGCCAGCAAAGTAGAGCATGCTAAAATCACTCAATTTATACCCCTTGAAAATTTCAGCACCTTTAGAACTTAGCACGGCATCACAGTCTTTTTTATCATCAGTTCCCGAACAAAAGGCATCGCCTATAGAGGTTTTTAATCCAAGTTCTTGTTTTATAATTGCGCTACTAATTACGACTCCTGTAATAGATAATAAGAAATAAAAAGTGTTATACCACGAAGTTGAATTGCTAAGAACAAAAAATAAAGCAAAAGCTCCGAATAAAGCAAAAGCGATCGTTTTAACTAACTTAGAATTGTTTTTAGTTGTTAGATAGTTTTCAGTTTCTTCCACAGCAACAATAATTCCTGTAAATTTATTTAAAAACTCACTTTCAGTTAGTTTTGTTTTTTTGTTTTCAGAATCATAGATAATATACTCCAAGTTTTTTCTTTCCGATACAATTAAATCCTGACCATGGTCACTGTTTATTTGAGCAATGAAGCAGTTAGGGAGCTGAGAAAGTGTTTCTGAGTTGACAGGAACATCTGCCGCAACATTTTCAATATTAAAATGGTCTAATACTCCTGTAATTGCATGTAAGCTAGGGTAAGAAGGATGGCTTTGAATTTGAAAAGCTAATTCTTCTTTGTCAAAAGAAATACTATTTTTCTTGAGTAATGTTTGTACTAAATTGATTAAAGTGTCTTTCAAAAGTAAAAAGTTTTTAGGGCTAGCTATTCTTAATCTTCCCAAAGCTATATGTTGATAATTGTTTTTTTATAAAAAAAACCATAAAAAAAGTATGGGAAAACCGTATTTTTTAATTTTTTAAATAAAGCCTTTTTCTTTGGCTATTAGTATTAACTCTCTGTCTCCTTTAGCTTTGACATTGAATATTTTTTTTAAATGTCGTTTTCGTTTTTCAATACTAGCCGCAGAAAGAGGTATGTAATTTGGCATGTCTTTCATTTTAGATCCTAATGAAAGTTCGTATAAAATTTGTCGGTCTATTGAATCAATAGAAAGGTTGTTGGAAACTTCTTTTCTTAAAAGGCTTAACACCGTTTTGCTGTAATAAGGAATGTTGTTTGTTACGTTCTTTATGGCATTTTTCACCTCTTTTGAGGTTAAGTCGTTTTTAACAAGAAAACCTTCAGGGTTTAAGCTTTTAAAAATATTGTGAATTCTGTAGTTATCATTACAATCAGTAGAAACAATAATTTTTGTGCTGGGTAGTAGCTTTCTAATTAAGAGTCCTAAATCTTCTCCAGATAAGATTTTTCTATTCTTAGCAGGTGAAAGTTTTAAGTCTAAGACAACAAAGTTTAAAGAGGTTTCCTTCTCAATCGTCTTTTTTATAATATCGTAAGCTCCATTACAATTGTAAGTAATGTCTGTGTTAAAATTAAAATTTGGGTTTAATCTAGCTATTTTAGATATTATGTTCTTGTACGTTTCGCAAATAAGCGGGCAATTATCCGCTAATAAGGCAGATTGTTTTTCTTTTCTCATGTATAAATAATTTCGGGGGGAACACTATTTAATTGATTCTTTTTATAAAAAAATCAGTTCATAAATTTATATAAACTAATTTAAAATCAAAAAAAAATATGCATAAAATAAATTATTTACTAATAAGAAATATTGTTGTTTTATTTTTTTAACTCTTTTTTTAAGAATTTAGCAGTGTAACTTTTCTTGTGTTCTGAAACTTCTTCAGGAGTTCCAAAAGTAAGTACTTTACCACCTTTTTTACCACCTTCCATACCTATATCAATAATATAATCGGCGAGTTTAATTACATCTAAGTTGTGTTCAATAATTAAAACAGTGTTTCCTTTATCTGCCAACTTATTTAAAACATCCATTAACACACGAATGTCTTCAAAATGAAGTCCGGTTGTTGGTTCGTCTAATATATAAAAGGTGTTTCCAGTATCTCTTTTAGACAATTCTGAAGCTAATTTAATGCGTTGTGCTTCTCCTCCAGAAAGAGTAGTAGATTGTTGTCCGAGTGTAATGTATCCTAAACCAACATCTTTAATCGTTTTTAATTTTCTATATATTTTAGGAATGTGTTCAAAAAAGACTGTGGCTTCATTAATTGTCATTTCTAAAATGTCTGAAATCGACTTTCCTTTGTAGCGAATTTCTAAAGTTTCTCGGTTAAAACGTTTTCCTTGACAGGTTTCACATTCTACATGAACATCTGGTAAGAAATTCATTTCTATTACGCGAACACCTCCACCTTGACAGGTTTCACAGCGCCCTCCTTTTACATTAAAACTAAAACGACCTGGTTTATATCCTCTAATAGAAGCTTCTGGTGTCTTTGCAAATAAACTACGTATTTCACTAAATACTCCAGTATAGGTGGCAGGATTTGAACGTGGAGTTCTACCAATAGGAGATTGGTCAATATCAATTACCTTATCAATATGTTCTAAGCCTTCAATTTTTTTATAAGGCATTGGTTGTTTAACTGCTCGATAAATGTGTGCGTTTAAAATAGGGTAGAGGGTTTCATTGATTAAAGTAGATTTTCCACTACCCGAGACACCTGTGACACAAATCATTTTTCCTAAAGGGAATTCAACGGAAACATTTTTTAAGTTGTTTCCAGAGGCTCCTTTTAATGAGATTGCTTTTCCGTTTCCTTCACGACGTTTTTTAGGGACCTCAATTTCTTTTCTTCTCGATAAATAGTCAGCAGTAAGGGTATCGTGACTTTTTAAATCGTCAAAGTTGCCCTCGCTAACAATTTCTCCTCCATGTCGACCTGCACCAGGACCAATGTCTAAAACAAAATCAGCATTCTTAATCATGTCTTCATCATGTTCAACCACTAAAACAGAGTTTCCAACATCACGAAGTTTAATTAAAGAGTCAATTAATTTTTGATTATCACGTTGATGTAAACCAATACTAGGCTCGTCTAAAATATATAAAACACCAACTAGTTGAGAACCAATTTGTGTAGCCAATCGAATACGTTGTGCTTCTCCACCAGAAAGTGATTTAGATGTACGGTCTAATGTTAAATAATCTAGTCCTACATCTAACAAAAATTGAATTCGAGTACGTATTTCTTTTAAAATTTCAGCAGCAATAGTTAGTTGTTTTTCCGATAATTTGTTGTCAACTTTTTGAAACCAACTGGCTAATTCTAGCACATCCATTTGTGCTAAGTCACTAATGTTTTTGTCGGTAATTTTAAAATGAAGTGCTTCTTTTTTTAAGCGCTTTCCATCACAAACCGAACAAGTAACTTCATCCATAAAACCTTTTGCCCAACGCTTGATGGAAGTGCTTTCTGAGTTTTTATATTGATTCTCAATAAAGGCAATGATACCTTCAAAATCAATTTCATAATTTCTAGTAACTCCAGCAGTTTTTGATTGGATTTCAAATTTTTCCTTTCCGCCGTGAAGAATAATTTCCATGGCTTCTTTAGGAATGTTTTTTATGGGGTCGGTTAACTTGAAACGATAACGTTCAGCAATGGTTTGAAGCTGTTTGAAAATCCAGCTATTTTTTTGTTCGCCTAAAGGAGCAATTCCTCCGTTTTTTATAGAAATGTAATTGTCTGGAATTACTTTTTGATGGTTTATCTCGTTGGTAATTCCTAGTCCGTTACAATGTGAACAAGCTCCTTTTGGTGAGTTGAACGAAAAAGTATTGGGTTCAGGGTTAGGATAAGCAATACCGGTAGTAGGACACATCAGTTCACGACTAAAATAACGAGGCTTTTCATTGTCAACATCAATTACCATTAAAATGTTGTCGCCCGTGTATAACGCAGTTTTAATAGTTTCTTCAAGGCGTTTTTCAGCAGCATCATTTACAGCCAATCGATCGATAACCACTTCGATGTCGTGCGTTTTGTAGCGATCGAGTTTCATCCCTTTTTCAATCTCTCGAATCTCCCCATCCACACGAACACGAACAAAACCTTGTTTAGAAATTTGTTCGAATAATTCACGATAATGCCCTTTTCTCGATTTAATTAATGGTGCAAGAATGGCAATACGTTTGCCGTCAAAATCTTTTAAAATTAATTTCCTGATTTGCTCGTCAGAATAGCTTACCATTTTTTCACCTGTATTATAGGAATAAGCATCTGCTGCGCGGGCAAACAGTAAACGAAGGAAATCGTAAATTTCAGTAATCGTTCCTACAGTAGAACGAGGACTTTTATTGGTTGTTTTTTGTTCAATAGAAATTACCGGAGAAAGCCCGTCGATTTTATCTACATCAGGTCTTTCTAAACCACCTAAAAACTGACGTGCATAAGCAGAAAAGGTTTCAATATAGCGACGTTGTCCTTCAGCATAAATGGTGTCGAATGCTAAAGAAGACTTTCCACTTCCACTTAACCCAGTAATTACAACTAGCTTTTCACGAGGAATTTTAACGTCAATGTTTTTTAAATTATGAGCGCGTGCTCCGTAAACTTCTATGTATTCTTGTTCTTTCAAAGTGAGGATTTTACCAAAAACAGCAAAGTTACCAAAACCAAATTTATTTTGGAGTAGTGATTGTCAACAAATAAACTGAAAATAGTATCTTGCGTATCAATGAGTGGTTTGGATATAGAAATACACGAAACAGCATTTGTTACATCCACCTTTAGATCTTTAAATGAAGACTTGAGTAAGGATGTGTACGCGAAGCTTTGGAATAATTCTCGAACCGATATTTTAGTAAAAAAGTATCTTGATCAAGTATGTTTAGAAGAAGTGTCTGCCCATTGTTTGAGAAATCGATTCTTTCTTGAAGAGATTGAAAGATGCAAACCAGAGGTGCTTATCAATTTTGGATCGGGCTTTAGTATGTATCCTTTTTTATTAGATGAAAGTATAATCAATATTGAAATAGATAAGAAAGAAATTGTTGATTATAAAAAAGGAAAAATTAATGAGTTTGAACGTCAAGAAAAATTACCAAAAAGAACAATCCATTTTATAGGAGTTGATTTTAGCGAGGATTATGTAGAGGATTTACTTAAAAGAATTAAAACGATTAAAAAAAATAAAACCTCATTTGTTTTAATAGAAGGAGTATTGTTTTTTTTGTCAAGAAAAGACACTGATAAGCTTTTTGATTTCTTTTCAGTTTTGCAGGGAAAAGGAGATTATATAGGAAGTGCTTCATTTCAAAAAGAGTTAAAAAAGTCAGAAGGATTTAAAAAATTACTCGACTTTTGTAATGAAGAAATGGTGAAAACTGAAGCATCAGATTGGCAGACAATTGAAGCAGCTTTTTACAGTGAAAGTAAAAGTTATGAATTGATAAATCATCAAGATTATTTTAGTCTTTCCCAAAAATATAATAATGAAGTGAAGTTAGAAAAAGATGTAATTTTAAATGAGAATTTTTATATCTTGAAAAAAATAGTATAATGAAATTTATCCATTCCGTACGACATTTTTTTGAACGACATGGTTTTAATGTGTCTTCTAGATTTGCAGACCGTTTAGGGATGCGAGCAACCAATGTACGTTTGTTTTTTATATACATATCATTTGTTACTGTGGGTTTGTCTTTTGGTTTGTATTTAACCATGGCATTTTTACTGCGTTTAAAAGATATGATTTATACCAAAAGAACTTCTGTTTTTGATTTATGATAAATACCGTGTTTCAATCAAAATTATATAAAGCGATTACTTACTCTGTGCTAATTGTTTCAGCAGGTGTGTTGGGGTATGTAATGTTATTTGGATATTCTTTTATCGATGCTTTATATATGACAATCATAACCATTAGCACGATTGGTTTTGGAGAAGTGCACCCGTTTGGTACAGGAGAAAAATTATTTACAATCGGATTGATAATATCTAGTTTGTTTATTTTTGGTTATGCAGTTTCTTCATTTTCAGAATATTTAATCAGTGGACAGTTTTTCCATCAACTAAAAGTAAAAAAAGTGCAAAAAAAAATAGAAAAATTACAAGGACACACCATTGTGTGTGGTTATGGAAGAAATGGTAAACAAGCTATTTCAAAATTAAAAAATTATAAAAAGCAAGTTGTAGTGGTTGAAAAATTTGATGGAATAGCCAGACAACTAGACGAAAAAGGCGTATTAACTATTCAAGGAGATGCAACGCTCGACGAAACCTTGTTAAGAGCAGGTATTATGAATGCTAAAAACTTAATAACTGCTTTGCCTTCTGATGCAGATAATTTGTTTGTGGTATTAACGGCAAAACAATTAAATAAAGACTGTAAAGTAATTAGCAGGGCATCAAAAGAAACCTCGTATAATAAACTAAAAATAGCAGGAGCCGATAATGTAATTATGCCTGATAAGTTAGGAGGTTCTCATATGGCGTCGTTAGTGGTAACTCCTGATGTTATTGAGTTTGTTGATAGGTTAACTATTGAGGGAGAAACCACTGCAAATTTAGAAGAGGTGGCAATTAATGATTTGCCTGAAAAATATATTGACAAGACAATTTTAGATTTAGATTTACGAAAAATAACAGGATGTACAGTGATTGGATATCGTACTCCAGATAAAGACTATATCATTAATCCAGAAGCATCTGTAAAATTAGAAGCAGGAGGGAATTTAATCGTTTTAGGTCGACCAGAACAAATAGAAACGCTTAGAAGAGTTTTTTAATGAAGAGAGTTATTATTACTGGGAGTAATGGCTTGTTAGGTCAAACTTTAGTAAACCTTTTGCTAGAAGAAAAAGAGAGATATCAGGTAATAGGTTTTTCAAGAGGTGAAAATAGAAGTGGAAGAAGTGATTTTGATTATGTTTCAATCGATATAACTAATGAAGCTTTGTTTTATGATACACTTTCAGCGTACAAGCCAGATGTTATTGTTAATACAGCAGCAATGACAAATGTTGATGCTTGTGAAACCAATAAGGGAGCTTGTGATAAGTTAAATGTAGAAGCAGTAAGGTGTTTGAAAAACTATTCTGAAGAACATAAAACTCATTTAATCCATATTTCAACCGATTTTATATTTGATGGTAAAGCTGGTCCGTATAAAGAGACTGACACACCTAACCCGTTAAGTTATTATGGGGTTTCAAAATTGAAATCAGAAGAAATTTTAGTAAAGTCTACAGTATCTTATACTATCTTACGTACCATATTAGTCTACGGAAAAGTATATGATATGTCTCGTAGTAATATAGTGTTGTGGGTAAAGCAAATGTTGGAAGAAGGAAAAGAAATTACTATAGTAAACGATCAGTTTCGCATGCCAACCTATGCAGAAGATTTGGCACTAGCCTGTAAAATATCAATAGACAAAAAAGCATTAGGGGTTTTTAATATATCATCAAATACATTATTGAGTATTTACGATATAGCCCAGCAAATAGCAGAGGCTTTTAAGTTAGACAAAAGCTTAATAAAACCAATTTCTACAGTTACACTTAATCAAGCAGCCAAACGACCGGCTATAACAGGTTTTGATTTGTCTAAAACAAGGAAGTATCTGAGGATAAACCCAAAATCATTTCAAGAAGATTTACAGAAATTTAAAGAAAAACTAACGTAAAAACTATATTTAACAACGAAAACTTGTTGTAAGTACATTTTTTTATGATATTGCGGGCTACTAATTCAAAAATCTAATACATATTATGAACAAAAAACTACTTGCATTGCTGTTATTAATGACACCGATGTTAACATTTGCACAGGAAAAAGGGATTGATCAAATGATTGATGAAGCGTTTAAACCCTTTTCTGATTTTTTTAGTAGTGTGATTTTCTTTCAAGTATTTGGAACCCCTTTTGTATTGATTTTGTTAGTGGCTAGTGCCGCTTTTTTTACGTTCTATTTTGGATTTCCTAATATCCGTCACTTTTTTACTGCGATAAATGTTGTTAGAGGAAAGTATGAAGATATCGAAAAGCACGGAGCACAATTATTATATGGAGAAGATGGTATAGCTCAAGGAGTAGATATGAATGAGGTTGATGATATTGAAGAGCATATAGAAAATGTAGAAAGTTTGCACAGTGATTTAGAAATTGATGGAGATATTAAAGATACCATTCGCGATGAAAGTCATGAAGGAGAAGTGTCTCACTTCCAAGCACTAGCAACAGCAGTTTCTGGTACAGTTGGAAATGGTAATATTGCAGGAGTTGCATTGGCAATTGCTTTAGGAGGTCCAGGGGCAACTTTCTGGATGATCATTTGTGGTTTGCTAGGAATGTCTACAAAATTTGTTGAATGTACGTTAGGTGTTCATTACCGTGATGTAGGAGAAGATGGAACAGTATATGGTGGACCTATGTATTATTTATCTAAAGGATTAAAAGAAAAAGGTTTTGCTACTTTAGGTAAAATTGCCGCAGGAGCATTCGCAGTATTCTGTATCGGAGGATCTTTTGGTGGTGGTAATGCAGCACAATCTAACCAAGCAACAATTGTAATTAAAGAATTGTTAGGGTTAGAAAGTACAGCAGCCGGAGCTATCATAGGTGTGGTATTAGCAGTTTTAGTTGGAATTATAATTATTGGAGGAATTAAAAGAATTGCTTCAGTAACAGAAAAAGTAGTTCCTTTTATGGCATTATTATACTTGTTAGCATGTATGTATATATTAGGTGTGAATTTCTCTTTAATAGACGATGCGATCTCTTTAATTATAACAGAAGCTTTCAATCCAACAGCAATTGGTGTTGGTGGTGTTATAGGTGTTTTATTAGTAGGGTTTAAAAGAGCCGCTTTTTCGAACGAAGCAGGAGCAGGTTCAGCATCGATTGCACACTCGGCAGTAAAAACGAAATATTCAGCATCTGAAGGTTTGGTGGCATTATTAGAGCCGTTTATCGATACAGTATTAATATGTACAATGACAGCTTTAGTTATTATTATTTTTAACTTCGGAGGAGCTTTTGAATATGGAGGAGATGGTACAGGATCGGTATTTATTGATGGAGTGGCTTATGAAGGAGCAGGGATTACTTCAAGGGCATTCGCTGCATACATTCCTTTTTCAAATGTATTTTTAACAGTGGCAGTAGTATTATTTGCGGTTTCTACAATGATTTCTTGGTCGTACTACGGATTACAATCTTGGAAATTTTTATTTGGTAGAGGAAAAAAAGCAGATTTAACATATAAAATTTTATTCTTAACCTTCGTGGTAATTGGAGCAGCAGCAAGTATGAAATCTATTTGGGATTTCTCAGATGCGATGATTTTTGCAATGGTATTCCCTAACATGGTAGGTTTATACTTATTGATGCCAGTGGTTAAAAAGCAACTAAAAAGATATTTAGATGCTATTAACCTTAAAAAAGAAGCAGTAGAAGAATAAGAAACAAACAAATGAACATATTTAAGCCCCATTTCTGGTATAATAAACGCCAAAGAAATGGGGTTTTCTTTTTGTTGCTTGTCATAGTTGCTTTACAATTTATATATGTATGCCTAGATTTTTCTTCAAAAAAAGTAGAAGATATAAATAAAGAAGAGTTGGCAGCTTTTCAAAATACTATTGATAGTTTGAAAAGAATTGAAGTGGATAAAAGAAAGTCAAGGTTGTATCCGTTCAATCCAAATTATATTACAGATTTTAAAGGATATCAATTAGGTATGTCAGTAGAGGAAATAGACAGGTTACATAATTATAGAAAGCAAAATAAATGGATTAATTCAGCTAAAGAATTCAAACAAGTAACAAAAATATCTGATAGTCTATTGAACAGAATAGTTCCTTATGTTAAATTTCCAGATTGGGTTGTGAAAAAAGAAAGCCAAAAGAAGAAAAGTAAAATAGAGTCTGGCTTAATAGAAAAACATACATATAATAAAGAGTATAAAATTTTTACCAATGACATTAATAAAGCGACCCAACGTGATTTTGAAACTATTAATGGAATTGGGGAAGTGCTATCCTCTAGAATTATTAAGTATAGAGATAAGTTGCAAGGATATTCACTAACAGAGCAATTGTATGAAGTGTGGGGATTAGATGAAGCAACAATAAATAGAATTGAGCAAACTTTTGCTGTAATAGAAAAACCCATTATAAAAAAAGTAAACATTAATACAGCTAGGTTCAAAGAAGTATTGGAGAATCCATATATAAATTATGAGTTGTGTAAAAAGATTTTTGAATACCGAGATGAAGTCGCAGAATTACAAGATATATCAGAATTAAGAAATATTAAAGATTTTCCGTTAAATAAATACAGTAGAATAATCTTATATTTGGAAGCAAAATAAACAAGCAACAAAATTTAATAAACAAACCACTATGAATAGTATGTACTTTACCGAAGAGCATGAAGCCTTTCGCCAGAGTTTTAAAGATTTTTTACAAAAAGAGGTAGTGCCTCATATAGATAAATGGGAGAAAGAAGGTACGGTAGAGCGTTTTATCTGGAAGAAATTTGGTGAAATGGGATACTTTGGTTTAAACCAGCCAGAAGAATATGGAGGATTAGGGTTAGATCTTTTTTATACTGTAATTTTTTTAGAAGAATTGCAAAAAATAAATTCAGGAGGTTTTGCAGCGAACATGTGGGCACATGCATATTTAGCGATGACCCATGTTAATAAAGAAGGAGACGATCGAATTAAAAGAGAATACTTAACACCAAGTATTGAAGGAGATAAGATAGGGTGTTTATGTATCACAGAACCTTTTGGAGGAAGCGATGTGGCGGGAATGCGTACTACCGCAATAAAAAAAGGAGACACTTATGTAGTTAACGGATCAAAAACCTTTATTACAAACGGAGTGTATTCTGATTATCTAGTAGTGGCAGCCAAAACAAACCCAGAAGATAAACATAAAGGAATGAGTATTTTTATTATTGATAGAGATACTCCAGGAATATCGTCAACTAAGTTAGATAAATTGGGTTGGAGAGCTTCAGATACTGCTGAGATAGCATTTGATAATGTGGTAATACCTGCTGAAAACTTAATGGGGGAAGAAGGAAAAGGATTTCCCTATATCATGCAGCACTTTGCTTTGGAAAGATTAGTAATGGGAATCAATGCTCATGCACGTGCGGCATACGCTGTTGACTATGTAGTACACTACATGAGCGAGCGTGAAGCTTTTGGTAAAACATTAGATAAATTTCAAGCTTTACGTCATAAAGTAGCAGAAATGGCAAGTAGAGTAGATATGTGTAGAGAATACAATTATTCTATAGCAAAACGGTTAAATGATGGTATTTATGTGGTAAAAGAGGCAAGCATGAGTAAGCTGTTGTCTACTAAAATGGCAGATGAGGTTATATACGACGCTCTACAATTGTTAGGAGGGTATGGTTATATGGAAGAATACCCAATGGCACGTTTATTACGAGATAGCCGATTAGGTCCGATTGGCGGGGGTACTTCTGAAATCTTAAAAGAGATTATCGCAAAAATGATAATCGACAAAAAAGAGTACAGGCCAGCTACCTAGTTTTTTTCATTTTTGCGAAAACGTGTTTTCGTATCGCAAAAATGATAATCGACAAAAAAGAGTACAGGCCAGCTACCTAGTTTTTTTCATTTTTGCGAAAATGTGTTTTCGTATCGCAAAAATGATAATCGACAAAAAAGAGTACAGGCCAGCTACCTAGTTTTTTTTATTTTTGCGAAAACGTGTTTTCGTATCGCAAAAATGATAATCGATAAAAAAGAGTATAGGCCAGCTACCTAGTTTTTTTCATTTTTGCGAAAACGTGTTTTCGTATCACAAAAATGATAATCGATAAAAAAGAATACAGGCCAGCTACCTAATGTTTTTTTGAAAATAATTATTAATAAGGAATACTTGTAATCTGTTTACAGGTTCTCGATGAAAATAGATAAATAAAAATCCTGCTTTTGCAGGATTTTTATTTATCTCATTTTATACTAAAAAGAAATAAAATAGGGTGTTTTTAAATAATACTTTGTATATTTGCCGTCCAAAAAAGAAATATTATAGTATAATTAATTGATATACTGATTGTTGTCAATTTTAAAGATATAGAAACTACGATGAAAGGAGGTGCAAAAATATGTTAATCATTCCAGTTAAAGAAGGAGAGAATATCGATAGAGCGTTAAAACGTTACAAACGTAAATTTGATCGTACAAAGACGATGAAGCAATTACGTAACAGAAAGCAGTTTACAAAGCCATCTGTAGCAAAACGTGCTCAAATGATTAAAGCATCTTACGTTCAGAGATTAAGAACTCAAGAAGAAGTAGGATAGTAGTTTATCTACTAAAGTATAAAAACCTGTATTGAAATCAATACAGGTTTTTTTTGTACCTTCATTTTATAAATAATAAGCCCCATGTTAATAGAAGCTTTTTTAGAATATTTAGAGTTTGAAAAAAAGTATTCAAAAAATACAATTCAAGCTTATAAAACAGATTTGGTAGCGTTTAAAGATTTTTGTGAGGTAGCGTTTGATCAAGAAGATTTGGAACATATTCATTACAATCAAATTAGAACATGGCTTGTGAGTTTAGTGAATGCTAATGTGTCGAATAGAAGTGTAAATAGAAAAGTAAGCTCTTTGAAAACCTTTTATAAGTTTTTGCAAAAAATTGGAGAAGTAACAGTAAGTCCACTTTCAAACCACAAGGCGTTAAAAGTTCAAAAAAAAATACAAACACCTTTTGATCAAACGGAAGTAGAAGAAGTTTTACAACTAATAAAAGAAGGTTCGGATTTTGAATCGGTAAGAGACCGATTGGTTGTAGAAATGTTGTACTCAACAGGAATGAGGAGGAATGAGTTAATAAATGTTAAAGAAGAAGATATAAACCATTCAAGTAAAACAATAAAAGTATTAGGAAAAAGAAATAAGGAAAGGTATGTAACAATCTTACCGTCAGTATATAAAACTTTACAAGAATATTTAAGGCAAAAAAGAGAGATTGAAGAGGTGGATTTAGAGGTGCTTTTAGTAACTAAAAAGGGCGTTAAAATTTATGAAACCCTTGTTTACCGAATAATAAATTTGTACTTTAGTAGAGTGTCTACAAAAGCAAAAAAGAGCCCTCATATATTAAGGCATGCTTTTGCAACACATTTACTTAATAACGGTGCGTCGTTAAATTCGGTTAAAGAATTACTAGGGCATTCAAGTTTAGCCTCTACCCAAGTGTACACGCACAGTAGCTTGGAGCAAATAAAAAAAGTGTATAATAAGGCTCATCCTAGAGAGTCAACTTAAAAGATCGAAGAATTATGAAGGTATTCACGCAATCAGTAAATTTCTCAGCAGACCAAAAACTAATAGACTTCATTGAGAAAAAAGTAGGAGGATTAGAAAAGTTTCATGATAAGATCGTTGATGCAGAAGTGTTTTTGAAAGTGCAAAAAACGAGTGAAAAGGAAAATAAAATAACGGAAGTAAAAATTAATATACCGGGGAATGAATTAATTGTGAAAAAACAGAACAAAACCTTTGAAGAGGGGGTGAGTGTCTGCGTTGAATCATTAAAAAGACAGTTACAAAAATCAAAAGAAAAATCAAAGGATGCGTTAGTGTCATAAAAACGATAAAAAATAATCAAAAAAGTTTTAAAAATTAAAAATTACTTTTTACATTTGCAGTCCGTTAGAAATAGCGGATTGTTTTTTTATAGCAAACGCCGATGTAGCTCAGCTGGCTAGAGCAGCTGATTTGTAATCAGCAGGTCGTGGGTTCGAGTCCCTCCATCGGCTCTAAAAGAACAAAAGTTCATTAAAATTTTGATTTAAGATTTTTGGGGAGATTCCAGAGCGGCCAAATGGGACGGACTGTAACTCCGTTGTCTTACGACTTCGCAGGTTCGAATCCTGCTCTCCCCACATTTTAAATTTAAGATTGTAGATTAAAGATTTTAGGGTAGGCAATGATGTGAGTCAGAAGTCAGTTTCTATAAATCGTTAATCAAATCGCGGGAGTAGCTCAGTTGGTAGAGCGTCAGCCTTCCAAGCTGAATGTCGCCGGTTCGAACCCGGTCTCCCGCTCTAAATTCGTTGCCGACATAGCTCAGTTGGTAGAGCGCATCCTTGGTAGGGATGAGGTCACGGGTTCAAATCCCGTTGTTGGCTCTATTTTAGAGTTTATTTGACAAGAGTTTAAAAATAACACTAAATATATTTAACTAAGAATTAAAATTAATAATCATGGCAAAAGGAACTTATGATCGTTCGAAACCGCACTTAAACGTAGGTACTATTGGTCACGTAGATCACGGTAAAACTACTTTAACTGCTGCAATTACTAAAGTATTAGCAGATGCTGGATATTCTGAGCAGAGAGCTTTTGATCAAATCGATAACGCTCCAGAAGAAAAAGAAAGAGGTATTACAATTAACTCTTCTCACGTAGAGTATGCAACAGCTAACCGTCACTACGCACACGTTGACTG
The DNA here is from genome assembly GCF_036350695.1 of Tenacibaculum sp. FZY0031. NCBI lineage: Bacteria > Pseudomonadati > Bacteroidota > Flavobacteriia > Flavobacteriales > Flavobacteriaceae > Tenacibaculum > Tenacibaculum sp. FZY0031. The sequence goes on along the minus strand of NZ_JAZDVY010000007.1, from coordinate 124,633 downwards.
TCCAGGTCACGCCGATTACGTAAAGAACATGGTAACTGGTGCTGCACAGATGGATGGTGCTATCTTAGTAGTAGCTGCTACTGATGGTCCAATGCCACAAACTCGTGAGCACATCTTATTAGGTCGTCAGGTAGGTATTCCACGTATCGTTGTTTTCTTAAACAAAGTTGATATGGTTGATGACGAGGAGTTATTAGAATTAGTAGAAATGGAAGTGAGAGATTTATTATCTTTCTATGAGTATGATGGAGATAATGGTCCTGTTGTATCTGGTTCTGCTTTAGGTGCATTAAACGGAGAGCAAAAGTGGGTTGATACAGTTTTAGAATTAATGGAAGCTGTTGATACTTGGATCGAAGAGCCACCAAGAGATACTGAAAAAGATTTCTTAATGCCAATCGAAGATGTATTCTCTATTACTGGTCGTGGTACAGTAGCAACTGGACGTATCGAAACTGGTATCATTAACACTGGAGATCCTGTTGAGATTATTGGTATGGGAGATGAGAAATTAACATCTACTGTAACTGGTATCGAAATGTTCCGTCAAATCTTAGATAGAGGTGAGGCTGGAGATAATGCAGGTATCTTATTAAGAGGTATTGAAAAAACTCAAATTAAGAGAGGAATGGTAATCTGTAAGCCAGGTTCTATCACTCCACACGCTAAGTTTAAAGCTGAGGTGTATATCTTAAAGAAAGAAGAAGGTGGACGTCACACTCCATTCCACAACAACTACCGTCCACAGTTCTACGTACGTACAACTGACGTAACAGGTAACATTAACTTACCAGAAGGAGTTGAAATGGTAATGCCAGGTGATAACTTAACTATTACTGTTGACTTAATCCAACCTATCGCATTAAACACAGGTTTACAGTTCGCTATCCGTGAAGGAGGTAGAACAGTAGGAGCTGGTCAGGTAACTGAAATCTTAGACTAATTATAGTTTAATAATAAAGTATAAGGAGTCTCTTTTTTAAGAGAGACTCCTTTAAAATACGGGTTTAGCTCAGTTGGTAGAGCACTGGTCTCCAAAACCAGGTGTCGGGAGTTCGAGTCTCTCAACCCGTGCAAAAACTAAAACGAGTTGTGGTGAAAACTGCAACTCGTTAAAAGGATAAAATATGAGTAACTTTATACAATACATTAAAGATTCTTTTGAAGAATTAAATACCAATATGACTTGGATTTCTCGTGAAGAAGCTCAAAAGTCTACTGTAGTGGTTGCAGCATTTACAATTGTGTTTGCTTTAGCTGTAGCAGGGATAGATAAGGTTTTTCAAACAGGGTTAGATAACTTCTTTAAAATGTTTTAATGATGGCTGATTCGGTGATGAAGTGGTATGTGGTGAGAGCTATTGGAGGTCAAGAAAATAAGGTCAAAACTTATATCGAGACTGAGATTGCTCGTCATGGGTTGTCTGATTTTGTGAACCAAGTAATTGTTCCTACAGAAAAAGTTATTCAAGTAAGAAACGGAAAGAAAATTAACAGAGAAAGAGTATACTTTCCTGGTTATGTAATGGTTGAAGCTAATTTAGCGGGTGAGGTTCCTCACGTAATTAAATCAGTAACAGGTGTTATTGGTTTCTTAGGGGAAACAAAAGGAGGTGATCCGGTACCTATGCGTAAATCAGAAGTAAACAGAATGTTAGGGAAAGTTGATGAACTTTCTGTTAAAGATGAAAATATCGCAATACCTTATACTGTTGGAGAAACGGTAAAAGTTATTGACGGACCTTTCAATGGATTCGATGGAACGGTTGAAAAGGTAAATGAAGAAAAGCGTAAGTTAGAAGTAATGGTTAAGATTTTCGGAAGAAAAACTCCATTAGAGCTAAATTATATGCAAGTAGAGAAAATATAATTGTTACACCTATATTTTGATGAGTTTAAGCTTCCAATTTAAACACATCGTTAAATCTTAAACAATGGCAAAAGAAGTAAGTAAATTAGTTAAACTACAAGTTAGGGGAGGTGCAGCGAATCCGTCGCCACCAGTTGGACCCGCTTTAGGTGCTGCCGGTGTTAACATCATGGAGTTCTGTAAGCAGTTTAATGCTCGTACACAGGACAAACAAGGTAAAGTATTACCTGTTGTGATTACAGTTTATACAGACAAATCATTTGAATTTGTTGTAAAAACTCCACCAGCTGCGGTACAATTATTAGAAGCGGCCAAAATTAAGAAAGGTTCAGGAGAACCTAATAGGAAAAAAGTAGCAAGCGTTTCTTGGGATCAAATTCGTGGAATTGCAGAAGACAAAATGGTAGATATGAATGCCTTTGAAGTAGAGTCTGCAATGAGAATGATCGCTGGAACAGCTCGTTCTATGGGATTAACAGTAACAGGTGATGCACCTGCTTAAACTTTAAAAGATATTTAGAAATGGCAATTACTAGAAAGCAAAAAGAAGCTCGTGCTAAAGTAGATAGCTCTAAAGTTTACAGCTTACAAGATGCATCAGCATTAGTAAAAGAAATTACATACGTAAAATTTGATGCGTCTGTTGATTTAGCAGTACGTTTAGGTGTAGACCCTCGTAAAGCTAATCAAATGGTTCGTGGTGTTGTAACTTTACCTCACGGAACTGGTAAAGACGTGAAAGTTTTAGCATTAGTTACTCCAGATAAAGAAGCAGAAGCTAAAGAAGCAGGAGCTGATTATGTTGGATTAGATGAATACCTTCAGAAAATTAAAGGAGGATGGACTGATGTAGATGTTATAATTACTATGCCAAGTGTAATGGGTAAATTAGGTCCATTAGGACGTGTATTAGGACCTCGTGGTTTAATGCCTAACCCTAAAACTGGTACAGTAACTATGGATGTTGCAAAAGCAGTACAAGAAGTAAAAGCTGGTAAAATCGACTTTAAAGTAGATAAAACTGGTATTGTACACGCTGCAATCGGAAAAGCATCTTTTGATGCTGCAAAGATTGAGGAAAATGCAAACGAGTTAATTCAAACATTAATTAAATTAAAGCCAACAGCGGCTAAAGGAACTTATATTAAGAGTATTTTCATATCTTCTACTATGAGCCCTAGTGTAGCTGTAGATGTTAAAACAGTATCGTAAGGCAGTTAAAACTTTTTAATTATGACTAGAGAGGAAAAATCACAAGTAATACAAGATTTAACAGCACAATTAGCAGATACTAGCACGATCTATTTAGCAGATATTTCTGGTTTAGATGCAGCTACTACATCTAACTTACGTAGAGCATGTTTTAAAGCGAACGTACAATTGGCTGTTGTTAAAAACACATTGCTTTCAAAAGCAATGGAAGCTTCTGATAAAGATTTCGGAGAGTTACCAGAGGTATTAAAAGGAAACACTTCAATGTTAATTGCTGAGGCATCTAATGCACCAGCAAAAGTTATCAAAGAGTTCAGAAAAAAATCAAAAGATCGTCCTTTATTAAAAGGAGCGTATGTAGAAGAGGCAGTTTATATTGGAGATGACCAATTAGATGCTCTTGTAAACATTAAATCTAGAGAAGAACTTATTGGAGATATTATTACCTTATTACAATCTCCTGCTAAGAATGTTGTTTCAGCATTACAATCAGGTGGTGGTAAGTTATCAGGTATCTTAAAGACATTATCAGAAAAATAATTTCGCGCACTAATAAACTAAATAAATAAAATTTTTAAAAAACAATTAAAATGGCAGATTTAAAAGATTTCGCAGAACAATTAGTTAACTTAACAGTAAAAGAAGTTAATGAATTAGCTGATATTTTAAAAGAAGAGTATGGTATTGAGCCAGCAGCAGCAGCAGTAGCAGTAGCAGGACCAGCAGCAGGTGGTGGAGATGCAGCAGAAGAAAAAACTGAGTTTGATGTAATCTTAAAAGCAGCAGGAGGTTCTAAATTAGCAGTTGTAAAATTAGTTAAAGAATTAACTGGATTAGGATTAAAAGAAGCTAAAGGTATTGTAGATAGCGCACCAGCACCAATTAAAGAAGGTGTATCTAAAGATGAGGCAGAAGGTCTTAAAAAGTCTTTAGAAGAAGCAGGAGCTGAGGTAGAGCTTAAGTAAGCTATACTCCCGAATTATAAAAAAAACGGGAAAAAACAATAAAGGTTTAGGTACTAAAAACTTATGTTTTTAGACCTAAACCATTTTGTGTATATATTCGTTCTTTATTTTTCACAATTTTTTCAATTGTGATTTTACGATTATAAAGTGCTGATTTTTAATCAGTAACAGCAATTAAAATTGCAGTATTGAAACAGTTAAGTTTCAAAAATAATATTTTTAATTAAAAATAGCATCTCTTTTGGCAACGATAAATACTACTGAAAGAATTAACTTCGCGTCATCGCAGTTAGGAGCTGATTATCCAGATTTTTTAGATATTCAGGTAAAATCTTTCCAAGATTTCTTCCAATTGCAAACTAAAGCTGAAGAGCGAGGAGAAGAAGGTTTGTATAAAACTTTCATGGATAACTTCCCGATTACAGATACACGTAATCAATTTGTATTAGAATTTTTAGACTACTTTGTAGATCCACCAAGATACAGCATCCAAGAATGTATAGAGCGTGGATTAACCCACAGTGTACCTCTAAAAGCACGTTTAAAATTATATTGTACCGATCCAGAACACGAAGATTTTGAAACAATTGTTCAAGACGTGTATTTGGGTACAATTCCTTATATGACAAACTCAGGTACCTTTATTATTAATGGTGCAGAAAGAGTTGTAGTGTCACAATTACACCGTTCACCAGGTGTATTCTTTGGGCAATCTTTCCACGCTAACGGAACCAAATTATACTCTGCAAGAGTAATTCCATTTAAAGGTTCTTGGATTGAATTTGCTACCGATATCAATCAAGTAATGTATGCTTATATTGATAGAAAGAAAAAATTACCAGTAACAACGTTATTCAGAGCCATAGGTTTTGAAAGAGATAAAGATATTTTAGAAATCTTTGATTTAGCTGAAGAAGTAAAAGTTTCTAAAGCAGGATTAAAGAAGGTATTAGGGCGTAAATTAGCAGCAAGAGTATTAAAAACTTGGCATGAAGATTTCGTAGATGAAGATACAGGAGAAGTTGTATCTATTGAACGTAACGAAATTATTTTCGACCGTGATACTATTATAGAAAAAGAACACATTGATGAAATAATTGAAGCAGGTGCAAAAACTGTCTTACTACACAAAGAAGACAATCAGCAAGCAGATTATGCCATCATTCACAATACATTACAAAAAGACCCTACTAACTCTGAAAAAGAGGCTGTAGAGCACGTATATAGACAATTGCGTAATGCGGAACCACCAGATGAGGAAACTGCAAGAGGAATTATTGAAAAATTATTTTTCTCAGAGCAGCGTTATAGTCTAGGGGAAGTAGGACGTTTTAGAATGAATACAAAACTTGGTTTAGATGAAGATTTAGATCAAAAGGTATTAACTAAGAACGATATCATTACCATTATCAAGTATTTAATTGAGTTAATCAATTCTAAAGCTGAAGTAGATGATATCGATCACTTATCTAACCGTCGTGTTAGAACTGTTGGAGAACAATTAGCAGGTCAGTTCGGTGTAGGTTTGGCTCGTATGGCACGTACAATTCGCGAAAGAATGAATGTTCGTGACAACGAAGTATTTACTCCAATCGACTTAATTAACGCAAAAACTTTATCATCAGTAATTAACTCTTTCTTTGGTACCAACCAGCTATCTCAATTTATGGATCAAACCAATCCATTAGCAGAGATTACTCATAAGCGTCGTTTATCGGCTTTAGGACCTGGAGGTTTATCACGTGAAAGAGCAGGTTTCGAGGTACGTGACGTTCACTATACTCACTATGGTCGTCTATGTCCAATCGAAACACCTGAAGGACCAAACATTGGACTTATTTCTTCTTTAGCCGTTTATGCTAAGGTAAACAATATGGGGTTCATTGAAACACCATATAAGAAAGTAGCAGAAGGGAACGTATTAGGAGAAGAACCTATATATTTAAGTGCAGAAGAAGAGGAAGGAATGAAGATTGCTCAATCTAATTTACCAATAGCAGCAGACGGTAAGATAGAAAGCGATAGAGTAATTGCACGTGAAGAAGGTGATTTCCCTGTTGAAAGCCCTGAAGCAATTAACTACATGGACGTTGCTCCAAATCAAATTGCTTCGATTTCAGCATCGTTAATTCCTTTCTTAGAACACGATGATGCAAACCGTGCATTGATGGGATCAAACATGATGCGTCAAGCAGTTCCATTATTACGTCCTGAATCTCCAATTGTAGGTACAGGTTTAGAACGTAGAGTAGCAAAAGATTCTCGTATCTTAATCAACGCAGAAGGAGCTGGTGTTGTTGAGTATGTAGATGCCAACAAAATTACAATTAAGTATGATAGAACAGAAGAAGAGCGTATGGTAAGCTTCGATTCTGATGAGAAATCTTACGACTTAATTAAGTTTAGAAAAACCAACCAAGGTACAAACATTAACCTAAAACCAATTGTAAAAGTAGGTGATAGAGTTGAAGAAGGACAAGTACTTTGTGAAGGATATGCAACACAAAAAGGAGAATTAGCTTTAGGTAGAAACATGAAAGTAGCCTTTATGCCTTGGAAAGGGTATAACTTTGAGGATGCGATTGTGATTTCTGAAAAAGTAGTTCGTGAAGATATCTTTACTTCTATTCATATTGATGAATATTCATTAGATGTTCGTGATACAAAATTAGGAGCTGAAGAATTAACTAACGATATTCCTAACGTTTCTGAAGAGGCTACAAAAGACTTAGATGAAAATGGAATGATTCGCATTGGAGCAGAAGTAAATCCTGGTGATATTTTAATTGGTAAAATTACACCAAAAGGAGAATCTGATCCAACTCCAGAAGAAAAGTTATTACGCGCTATCTTTGGTGATAAAGCAGGAGATGTAAAAGATGCATCCTTAAAAGCGTCTCCATCATTAAGAGGAGTTGTAATTAATAAAAAATTATTCAAACGCGCAGTAAAAGATAAGAATAAGCGTGCCCGTGATAAAGAAGCAATTGCCTCTTTAGAGGCATCTTATGTGTCTAAGTTCGAGGAGTTAAAAGATGTTTTAGTTGAAAAATTATTCAACTTAGTATCAGGAAAAACTTCTCAAGGAGTGTATAACGACTTAGGAGAAGAAGTATTGCCAAAAGGTAAAAAGTTCACACAAAAAATGTTAAACTCTGTAGAAGATTTTACACATTTAAGTGGAACTTGGACTACTGATAAAGACTTAAATCAATTAGTTGTAGAATTAGTTCACAACTACAAGATTAAAGTAAACGATTTACAAGGAGTTTTACGTCGTGAGAAATTCACAATTTCTGTAGGAGATGAATTACCAGCAGGGATCTTAAAGCTTGCTAAAATTTATGTTGCTAAGAAACGTAAATTAAAAGTAGGGGATAAGATGGCAGGACGTCACGGAAACAAGGGTATTGTTGCCCGTATTGTGCGTCAAGAAGATATGCCTTTCTTAGAAGACGGAACACCAGTAGATATCGTATTAAACCCGTTAGGGGTACCATCGCGTATGAACATTGGTCAGATTTATGAAACGGTTCTTGGATGGGCAGGTCAAAAATTAGGGCAAAAATATGCGACACCTATTTTTGACGGAGCAAAAATAGATCAAATCAATGCTTTAACTGATGAAGCAGGAATTCCACGTTACGGACATACATATTTATATGATGGAGGTACTGGTAAACGTTTCGATCAGCCTGCAACGGTAGGAGTAATTTATATGATTAAGTTAGGTCACATGATTGAAGATAAGATGCACGCACGTTCTATCGGACCTTACTCATTAATTACTCAGCAACCATTAGGAGGTAAAGCTCAATTTGGAGGTCAGCGTTTTGGTGAGATGGAGGTATGGGCACTTGAAGCATACGGTGCCTCAAGTATCTTACGAGAAATCTTAACTGTTAAGTCTGATGATGTACTAGGTAGAGCGAAAACTTACGAGTCTATCGTTAAAGGAGAAGCAATGCCAGAACCAGGTTTACCAGAATCATTTAATGTATTAATGCACGAACTTAAAGGTTTAGGATTAGACGTTAAATTAGAAGAATAATCACAGTGAAATGTCTCAGAGTGTAAGCTCTGAGGCAAATCATTTTTTCAATATCAGTCTTATTATAAGACATTTATTTTTAATTCGAATCCATTATCATGGCAAGAAAAAACGAAAAATACACTGTTAAGAAGTTTAACAAAATTTCAATAGGTTTAGCATCACCTGAGTCTATTTTAGAGGCTTCTAAAGGAGAGGTGTTAAAACCAGAAACTATAAACTACCGTACACACAAACCAGAAAGAGATGGATTGTTTTGTGAGCGTATCTTTGGTCCTGTAAAAGACTATGAGTGTGCGTGTGGTAAATATAAAAGAATTCGATATAAAGGTATCGTTTGTGACCGATGTGGTGTTGAAGTTACTGAGAAAAAAGTACGTAGAGATAGAGTAGGTCATATTAACTTAGTAGTACCAGTTGCACATATTTGGTACTTTAGATCATTACCTAACAAAATGGGATACCTTTTAGGGTTACCATCTAAGAAGTTAGATATGATTATTTACTACGAACGTTACGTAGTAATTCAACCAGGTATTGCTAAGAATGCCGAAGGAGAACCATTGCAAAAAATGGACTTCTTAACTGAGGAAGAATATTTAGATATCGTAGATGAGCTTCCACAAGAAAATATGTACTTAGAAGATACTGACCCTAATAAGTTTATCGCTAAAATGGGGGCAGAGTGTTTAATTGATTTATTAGAAAGAATCGATTTAGACGAGTTGTCATATCAATTACGTCATAAAGCAAATACTGAAACTTCTAAGCAACGTAAAAACGAAGCATTAAAACGTTTAAATGTTGTTGAAGCATTTAGAGATTCTCAAAAAAACAGAGAAAACAATCCTGAATGGATGATTATGAAGGTAATTCCGGTTATTCCACCAGAATTACGTCCATTAGTACCATTAGATGGAGGTCGTTTTGCTACTTCTGACTTAAATGATTTATACCGTCGTGTAATTATCCGTAACAATCGTTTAAAACGATTAATGGAAATTAAAGCACCAGAAGTAATTTTACGTAATGAAAAACGTATGTTACAAGAATCAGTAGATTCATTATTTGACAACACACGTAAATCATCAGCTGTAAAAACGGAGTCTAACAGACCATTAAAATCATTATCTGATAGTTTAAAAGGTAAACAAGGACGTTTCCGTCAAAACTTATTAGGTAAGCGTGTTGATTACTCTGCACGTTCGGTAATTGTTGTTGGACCTGAATTAAAATTATACGAATGTGGATTGCCAAAAGATATGGCAGCTGAATTATACAAACCTTTCGTTATTCGTAAGTTAATCGAAAGAGGAATTGTAAAAACAGTAAAATCTGCAAAGAAAATAATTGATAGAAAAGAACCAGTTGTTTGGGATATCTTAGAAAATGTAATTAAAGGACACCCTGTTTTATTAAACCGTGCCCCTACCTTACACCGTTTAGGTATTCAAGCTTTCCAACCAAAATTAATTGAAGGAAAGGCAATTCGTTTACACCCATTAGTATGTACGGCATTTAACGCCGATTTTGATGGGGATCAAATGGCGGTTCACTTACCATTAGGACCAGAAGCAATTTTAGAAGCACAGTTATTAATGTTAGCTTCTCATAACGTTTTAAACCCTGCAAATGGAGCACCAATTACGGTACCATCTCAGGATATGGTTTTAGGGTTATACTATATGACAAAAGAAAGAAAGTCAACTCCAGAAGTGCCTATTAAAGGTGAAGGATTAACTTTCTATTCTCCAGAAGAAGTAACGATTGCTTATAATGAAGAGCAAGTAGACTTAAATGCTGGAATAAAAGTAAGAACTAAAGATTTTAACGAGAATGGTGAGTTAGTAACTCAATTAATAGAAACTACAGTTGGTAGAGTATTATTTAACGAAGTAGTACCTGAACAAGCAGGGTATATTAATGAGGTATTAACAAAAAAATCATTACGTGGAATTATTGGTAATATCTTAAAAGTAACAGATATTCCATCAATAGGTAAATTCTTAGATGATATCAAAGGAATGGGATATACGTTTGCCTTCCAAGGTGGTTTATCGTTCTCATTAGGAGATATCATTATCCCGGAAGAAAAACATACCATGATTGCTGAAGCGAACGAAGAAGTGGATGGAATTGTAATGAACTATAACATGGGTATGTTAACGCAAAAAGAGCGTTACAATCAGGTAATTGATGTTTGGGGATCTACCAACAACCGATTAACTGAATTATCAATGAAGCGTTTACGCGAAGATCAACAAGGATTTAACTCGGTATTTATGATGTTAGATTCTGGAGCGCGTGGATCGAAAGAGCAGATTCGTCAGTTAACTGGTATGCGTGGATTAATGGCGAAACCTAAAAAATCGACTGCAGGAGGTGGAGAAATTATTGAAAACCCAATTTTATCGAACTTTAAAGAAGGGTTATCAATTTTAGAATACTTTATCTCAACGCACGGTGCACGTAAAGGTCTTGCCGATACCGCATTAAAAACAGCCGATGCAGGATACTTAACACGTCGTTTAGTAGATGTATCTCAGGACGTTATCGTTAACGAAGAAGATTGTGGTACATTAAGAGGATTGGAAGTTTCTGCCTTAAAGAAAAACGATGAAATCGTTGAACCTTTAAGTGAAAGAATTTCAGGACGTACCGCATTATATGATGTTTATGCTCCAACTACCGATGAGTTATTAGTTGAAGCAGGAGAGTTAATAACTCCAGTTTTAGCTGATAAAATTGAAGCTTCAGGAGTAGATAAAGTAGAAGTTCGTTCGGCATTAACATGTGAATCTGAAAGAGGAATTTGTGAGAAATGTTACGGACAAAGTTTATCAACTGGTCAAAAAGTTCAACGAGGTGAAGCTGTCGGCGTAATTGCGGCACAGTCTATTGGAGAACCAGGTACACAGTTAACATTACGTACATTCCACGTTGGAGGGGTAGCAGGAAACATTTCTGAAGACAATAAGTTAATTGCTAAATTCGACGGTTCTGTAACAATTGATGATTTACGTACTGTAAAAGGGAAAGATTCAGCAGGAGAAGAAGTTGATATTGTAATTTCTCGTACTGCAGAAATTAAGATTACTGATAAGAAAACAGGCATCGTATTAAGTACTAACATTATTCCTTATGGTTCTATCATCTTTGATAAAGATAGAAAGACAATTAAGAAAGGAGATGCAGTATGTCAATGGGATCCATTTAACGGAGTTATTGTTTCTGAGTTTGGTGGAAAAGTTAAGTTTGACAACTTAGAGCAAGGAATTAACTACTCTGTAGAAATAGATGAACAAACAGGTTTCCAAGAAAAAGTAATTACAGATTCTAAGAATAAGAAGATTATTCCTTCTTTAATTATCGAAGACGCTGATGGTAATGCATTACGTTCGTATAGTTTACCAGTAGGAGCACACTTAATGGTAAGTGATGGAGATAAAGTAGAAACTGGTAAAACTTTAGTTAAGATTCCTCGTAAGTCTGGTAAAGCAGGAGATATTACAGGAGGTTTACCACGTGTAACAGAGTTATTCGAAGCGCGTAACCCTTCTAACCCAGCTGTCGTAGCACAAATTGATGGAGTTGTATCGTTTGGTAAAATTAAGCGTGGTAACCGTGAAATTATTATCGAATCTAAAACGGGAGAGATTAAGAAATACTTAATTAAGTTATCTAATCAAATATTAGTTCAAGAAAACGACTTTATCAAAGCAGGAATGCCATTATCTGATGGCGCTATAACTCCTATTGATATCTTAAATATTAAAGGACCTTCAGCTGTTCAAGAATACTTAGTAAACGAAATTCAAGAAGTATATCGTTTACAAGGGGTGAAAATTAACGATAAGCATTTCGAAGTTGTAGTACGTCAAATGATGCGTAAAGTTAGAATTATTGATTCAGGAGATACTTTATTCTTAGAGAATCAATTAGTTCACAAAACGGATTTCATCAAAGAAAATGACGCTATTTACGGAATGAAGGTTGTTGAAGACTCAGGAGATTCTGCAAACTTAAAACCAGGACAAATAGTTACAGCTCGTCAATTAAGAGATGAAAACTCTTTATTACGTAGAGAAGATAAAAACTTAGTAGTAGCACGTGATGCACAACCAGCAACAGCTGAACAGGTATTGCAAGGTATTACAAGAGCATCGTTACAAACGAAGTCATTTATCTCAGCTGCATCATTCCAGGAAACAACTAAAGTATTAAATGAAGCCGCTGTAAACGGTAAAGTTGATACCTTAGAAGGATTAAAAGAAAACGTAATTGTTGGTAAGCGTATACCAGCAGGTACCGGAATGAGAGCTTACGAAGACATAGTAGTTGGACCTAAGGATGAGATTGAACAAAGCTTATAAAAACGTAAGTTTATAAATAATATCAAGGGTTTAGAGTTCTTAGAACTCTAAACCCTTGTTTTTTAAATACCTAATATTAAAACTTAATTATGGAAGATACTAAGAAAGAGCCGCAATTAAATATAGAGTTAGATCAAGAAATAGCAGAAGGAACGTATAGTAATTTAGCTATTATAAATCATTCAGTATCTGAGTTTATAGTAGATTTTATTAATATCATGCCAGGGGTTCCTAAAGCAAAAGTAAAATCAAGAATTATTTTAACTCCCCAACACGCTAAACGTTTGTCAAAAGCGTTAGCAGATAATATTCGTAAGTTTGAACAAGCACATGGAGAAATAAAAGATTATGAGCAACCACCAATTCCAATGAATTTTGGAGGAACCACTGGGGAAGCTTAAAACAAAAAAATCGTCTATTCAGACGATTTTTTTGTTTTAATAATATTTTTAGGTTTTAAAAACCTTCTGAAAGCTCTTTTAAAGCTTTTATATCGGTTATAAAGATTTCTTTTCCTTTTAAATCAATTAGTTTTTTCTTTTTAAATTCAGAGAGTAAACGAATAGCACTTTCCGTAGCTGTTCCTATAATATTAGCCATGTCTTCTCGAGATAAATTGATATTTATAGAGCCATTTTCGTTTTTGTCAAATTTAGCATCTAAAAGTAAAAGAGTAGCAGCTAAACGTTGTTTTACGGTTTTTTGAGCCATATCTACTATAACATCATCTGCTTTCTTTAAAGAATTGGCCATTTTCTTTAAAATGCCCATAGAAAAGTTAGAGTTGTTTTCTAAATCTCTAATAATTTCTTCTTTAGGAATAAAACATACTTCCATATCATTCACGGCAATAGCTTTTAAATTGGAAGCTTCATTATTAATCAAACTTCGCTCTCCTAAAATATCTCCTTTTTTGATTAAATGAATAATTTGGTCTCTACCATTATCACTCATTTTAGACACTTTACAAACACCGTCTTTAACACAAAAAACACCATTTATGTATTCGCCTTCATCAAAGAGAATTTCTCCTTTTTTTATTTTTTTAGACGTTTTACACCCTGTTATTCTTATCAATTCATCTTTTGTTAAAGCCTTCAAGGAATTAAATTCCCTGATGATACATTGCTCACACTTACTCATAGATATGCCCTTTTTTTACTAATCAAATATACGGAAAACCTGACAATTATCATGTTTTAATTAGAGATGTTATCAGACATTTGTACTAGGCAAAAGAGTAAATATGGAAAGCACAACATGTTTTCATTGTGGTAACGAGTGCGACACAAAAACAATTACAATAGAAGATAAATTCTTTTGTTGTAACGGCTGTAAAACGGTTTATGAAATTTTTTCAGAAAACGATTTAACTTGTTATTACGATTTTCAAAACAACCCAGGAGCAATACCTGAAGAGATACAAGGAAAATATGATTTCTTGGATAATGAATCTATCGTAGATAAACTATTAGAGTTTAACGATGGCAATGCACAAGTGGTAAATTTATACATTCCACATATACATTGTAGTTCCTGTATCTGGGTATTAGAAAACTTACATAAACTACAAGAGTTTGTATCTTCATCTCAAGTTAATTTTCCTAAGAAAACAGTACGGATTACATATAATTCCGAAAAAACATCCCTTAAAGAAATAGTATTACTATTAAGTTCTATTGGTTATGAACCTTATATAAGTCTTGAAGATTACGAACTAGGAAAAAAGAAGGTAGATCGTAGCTTAATTTATAAGCTAGGAATAGCAGGTTTTGCTTTTGGAAATGTTATGTTTTTATCATTCCCAGAGTATTTTGAAGTATCAGAATACTGGTTAGAGCAATACAAAGGAATCTTCCGTTGGTTAATGTTTATATTTTCGTTACCTGTAGTGTTTTATGCTGGAGTTGATTATTTTATTTCAGCATACAAAGGAATTCGCTCTAAAATTTTAAACATTGATGTTCCTATTGCTCTAGGAATTTTAGTGCTATTTGTACGTAGTACAGCTGAAATTGTGTTGGATTTAGGAACAGGCTTTTTTGATAGTTTAACAGGGTTAGTGTTCTTCTTACTATTAGGAAAGTTTTTTCAACAAAAGACCTATAACTTTTTATCATTTGAACGTGATTATAAATCGTACTTTCCAATTGCAGTCACAAAAATAACAGCGGATAAAAAAGAAGAAAACACACAAATCTATGATGTTAAAAAAGGCGATAGATTGCTAATTAGAAACCAAGAATTAATCCCTGTTGATGGAATTTTAATTAATGGAGAAGCGAAAATAGATTACAGTTTTGTTACAGGCGAGGCTGTTCCTGTGAATAAAAAGTCAGGAGATAAATTATTTGCCGGAGGAAGGCAACTGTCAGGAAGTATAGAAATGGAAGTGTTAGCTTCGGTTTCACAAAGTTACTTAACACAGTTGTGGAGTAATGATGTATTTCAAAAAGATAAAAATTCATCGTTTAAAACATTAACCGATAAAATCAGTAAAAACTTCACCATTATTGTATTGTCGATAGCGTTTTTGTCTACAGCGTTTTGGTTATCCTATGATTCAAGTGTAGCATTAAACGTATTTACGTCAGTACTAATTATTGCATGTCCTTGTGCCATAGCCTTAGCAGCACCGTTTACCTTAGGGAATATCTTACGAATCTTTGGAAGAAAGAAATTCTATTTAAAGAATGCTACAGTAGTAGAACAATTAGCAGCTATAAACTCAGTTATTTTTGATAAAACAGGTACGCTTACCACCAATAAAGAGAATACGATAAAATATGAAGGTGAAGATTTAAATAAAACCCAAAAAGCGATATTAAAAAGCTCATTAAGAGCCTCAAATCATCCCCTAAGTAGAATGTTGTACGCTTCTTTAGAAGAAGCAATGTTACCCGTTGATGATTACCAAGAATATATAGGAAAAGGAATAGAAACAAGCTATCAGCAAACAAAATTAAAAATAGGTTCGTCTTCTTTTGTAAAAAATGCAGAAGAACAAGTAAACTTAGATACTTCGGTTCATATTAGTGTAAACAATGAATATAAAGGAAAGTTTGTGTTTAAGAATGCTTACAGAAAAGGAGTTGAAAACTTGTTCTCAAGTTTAAATAAAAAATATGAACTATCTGTAGTTTCTGGAGATAATGAAGGAGAAAAAAAGTTTTTAGAAGAGTTATTGCCTGAAGAAACAACGTTTTTATTTAATCAAAAACCGCAAGATAAGCTACATTATGTAGAGGAGCTACAAGAAAAAAACAGAAGTGTATTAATGATTGGAGACGGACTAAATGATGCAGGAGCGTTAGCTCAAAGTAACGTAGGAATAGCCTTATCAGAAAATATCAATGTGTTTTCACCTGCTTGCGATGCTATTTTAGACGCTACAAAATTTAGTGAAATAGGAAACTATGTAAAAGCATCACAAAAAGCGATAAAAATTATTAAGTATTGTTTTTTATTATCTTTAATGTATAATGTTGTTGGACTTTATTTTGCGGTAACGGGGCAGTTGATGCCAGTAATAGCAGCTATTTTAATGCCGTTGAGTTCAATTAGTGTAGTAGTATTTACAACAATAGCTACCAATATGTTAGGTAGAAAAATAAAATAAAAAAGATGCAGATTAATAAATATATAGATCATACTTTATTAAAAGCTACAGCAACTAAAGCAGATATAGTAAAGCTGTGTAATGAGGCCAAA
Source organism: Tenacibaculum sp. FZY0031 (assembly GCF_036350695.1). NCBI lineage: Bacteria > Pseudomonadati > Bacteroidota > Flavobacteriia > Flavobacteriales > Flavobacteriaceae > Tenacibaculum > Tenacibaculum sp. FZY0031. Next base: position 108,451 of record NZ_JAZDVY010000007.1, on the reverse strand, counting down.
AAATATAACTTTTATGCAGTTTGTGTAAATGGATGTTATGTAGAATTGGCAGCCAAAGAGTTAAAAGATTCGGATGTAAAAATAGCAGCTGTAGTAGGTTTTCCTTTAGGAGCAATGACGACCAAAACTAAAATTTTTGAAGCCAAAGAATGTATAAAAAACGGAGCTTCTGAAATAGATATGGTTATCAATATAGGTAAGTTGTTAGAGGGTGAAGAAAATTATGTAGAAAAAGAAATTCGATTGATTAAAGAAGAAATAGGAGAAAATATATTAAAAGTAATTTTTGAAAACAGCTATTTATCTAAAGAGCAAATAACAATCGCAAGTCAAATTGCAGTAGAAGCTGGGGCCGATTTTGTAAAAACATCTACAGGTTTTGGTACTGGAGGGGCTACTTTCAAAGATGTAGCGATAATGGATAGTATTGTAGATGGAAAAGCACAGATAAAAGCAGCTGGCGGTATTAGAGATATCGAAACAGCTAAGAGGTATATAGAAATGGGGGTAACTCGTTTAGGAACTTCGTCAGGTGTTTTATTAGTAACGAGTGGTGTTTCAGATCAGAATCAGTATTAAAATAAGTTTTTAATAATTCAAAATCTAAAAGAACAAAGAATGAGCGTACATATAGAAGCAAAGAAAGGAGAAATAGCAGAAACTGTTTTATTACCAGGAGACCCTATGCGCGCAAAATGGATAGCAGAAACATTTTTAGAAAATCCAGTTTGTTATAACGATGTTCGAGGTATGTTAGGATTCACAGGAACCTATAAAGGAAAACAAATTTCTGTACAAGGAACAGGAATGGGAATTCCGTCTGCATTAATTTATGCTCATGAGTTAATTACAGAGTACGGAGTTAAAAATTTAATAAGAGTAGGTTCAGCTGGTTCTTATCAAAAAGAAGTAAGAATTCGAGATATTGTTATTGCTATGGCGGCATCAACAAATTCAGGATTGAATACCATACGTTTTAACGGAGCTGACTATGCGCCAACAGCAAGTTTTGAACTCTTCCAAAAAGCTATTGAAGCAGCGAAGCAAAAAGGAATTGCATTAAAAGCAGGAAACATTTTAAGCTCAGATGAGTTTTATGCCGATGAATTTGAAAGCTATAAAAAGTGGGCAGATTATGGAGTACTTTGTGTTGAGATGGAAACAAATGGATTATATACTGTTGCAGCAAAACACAAAGTAAATGCACTGTCAATTTTAACCATTTCAGATAGTTTAGTTACTGGAGAAAGAACAACCGCTGATGAAAGAGAACAAACCTTTAAAGAAATGATTGAAATCGCTTTAGAATTGGCTTAATGTCACCTCGAGCGTAGTCGAGAGGTCTCACAATTTTAACTTAATACATATGAAAAATTCACTTATTCAAAAATATAACATTCCAGGGCCAAGATATACGAGTTATCCAACTGTTCCGTATTGGGATAACGATAGTTTTTCAAAAAAAAAATGGATTAAAACTTTTAAACAATCATTTATAGAAAGTAATTCATCTGAAGGAATTAGCTTATATATTCACTTACCATTTTGTGAGAGTTTATGCACGTTTTGTGCATGTCATAAACACATAACAAAGCGTCATGAAATGGAAGATCCGTATATAGAGACAGTTTTAAAAGAATGGCAGTTATATGTTGATTTGGTAGAAGAAACCCCTGTAATAAAAGAAATTCATTTAGGAGGAGGGACACCAACATTTTTTTCAGAAAAACAATTAAAAAGATTAATTGATGGGATTTTTATCAATGCAGAAAAACATCCCAATCATGAATTTAGTTTTGAAGGGCATCCAAACAACACCACAAAAGAACACCTACAAACCTTGTACGATTTAGGGTTTACACGAGTAAGTTTTGGAGTGCAAGATTACAATCCAAAAGTGCAAGAAGCAATTCATAGAATACAACCTTTTGAGAACGTACAAAACGTACATAATTGGGCAAAAGAAATAGGGTACTCATCTATCAGTCACGATTTGGTATTTGGACTTCCATTTCAAACAAAAGAAAATGTAATACATACCATTAATAAGACAAAAGAGCTAGAACCTGATAGAATTTCGTTTTATAGTTATGCGCATGTTCCGTGGGTAAAAGGAGTTGGACAACGAGGATTTAATGAAGATGACTTGCCTAAAAATGAAGAAAAACGAGAGTTGTATGAAATAGGAAAGGAGTTGTTTGCAGAAATGGGGTACATAGAAATAGGAATGGATCATTTTGCTTTGCCAACGGATAGCTTATATAAAGCCACAGAAAAGAAAACGTTGCACCGTAATTTTATGGGCTATACCGCCAACAAAACACAATTAATGATTGGTTTAGGAATGTCGTCAATCTCTGATTCTTGGTACGGGTTTGCACAAAATGTAAAAACGGTAAAAGAGTATGAAAGCGTTGTAAACGAAGGAGAAATTCCTGTGTTTAGAGGTCATATATTGTCTGATGAAGATTTGATTATCAGAAAACATATTTTAAATATCATGTGTCATTTTTCCACTTCGTGGGAAGAAGACTCATTACACATAGAAAATATAGAAACACCTATAGAAAAATTAGAAGAAATGATGGCTGATGGTTTGGTTTCTATTGAAGGGAGTAAGTTAACCGTTCCAGAAAAAGCAAGACCCTATGTACGTAATATCTGTATGGCATTCGATAAGAAGTTACACGAAAAGCAACCTGAAACCAAACTGTTTTCAATGACTATTTAAACAGCGAATAACTCGAAGAAAAAATCTTCGAGTTATTTTATGAAAAAAAAATGAAACATGACAAAAGTCATATTTTAAGAAAACCTTCACAAGTATCTTTGAACTATAATTATCAGGCAAGATATGAGCGTTATTTACTTACTACTATCACTAAGTATTTTGGTGGCTATTATTTTCTTTATAGCATTTATTGTTTCAGTAAAAAAAGGGCAGTACGATGATTCGTACACGCCATCGGTTCGCATGTTGTTTGATGATGAACTGGTAAAAGAAGAAACAAAGAACTAACAATTAACAATAGATATTAAATTCAAATAGATTATGGAAATGCAACAATTTTATTACGATAATAAGATCGTAAAAAAATTCATCTACGCAACCTTACTATGGGGAATAGTAGGTTTTTCAGTAGGATTGTTATTGGCTTTTATGTTTTTATTCCCAAATTTAACAGACGGTATTTCGTGGTTAAGTTTTGGGCGTTTAAGACCATTACATACGAACGCAGTAATTTTTGCATTCGTAGGAAATGCCATTTTTGCAGGAGTTTACTACTCACTACAACGATTGCTGAAAGCCCGTATGGCAAGTGATTTTTTAAGTAACTTTAACTTTTGGGGATGGCAGTTAATAATTGTTGCAGCAGCCATAACACTTCCGTTAGGGTATACCACTTCAAAAGAATACGCTGAATTAGAATGGCCAATCGATATTGCCATAGCACTAGTTTGGGTAGCTTTTGGTGCTAACATGATTTGGACAATCTTACAAAGAAGACAACGCCATTTATATGTAGCAATTTGGTTTTATTTAGGAACTTTTGTAACCGTAGCGGTATTGCACATTTTTAACAGTTTAGAATTGCCTGTAAGTTTCATGAAAAGTTATTCAGTGTATGCAGGAGTTCAAGATGCATTAGTGCAATGGTGGTACGGGCACAACGCAGTAGCCTTTTTCTTAACCACTCCGTTTTTAGGGTTAATGTATTACTTTGTTCCTAAAGCGGCTAACCGTCCGGTATATTCATATAGGTTATCTATTGTACACTTCTGGTCGTTAATTTTTATCTATATCTGGGCAGGACCTCACCACTTATTATATACCTCATTACCAGATTGGGCTCAAAATTTAGGAGTAGCATTCTCTGTAATGTTAATAGCACCATCTTGGGGAGGTATGATCAACGGATTATTAACACTTCGTGGAGCTTGGGATAAAGTAAGAGTAGATCCAGTATTAAAATTCATGGTAGTTGCAATCACAGGATATGGTATGGCAACGTTTGAAGGACCAATGCTATCGTTAAAGAATGTAAATGCAATTGCACACTTTAGTGATTGGATTATTGCTCACGTACACGTAGGTGCCTTAGCTTGGAACGGATTCTTAACTTTCGGTATGTTGTACTGGTTAGTGCCAAGAATGTTTAAAACAAAACTATACTCTACAGCATTGGCAAATTTCCATTTCTGGATTGGAACTTTAGGGATTATCATGTATGCACTACCAATGTATGTTGCAGGATTTGTGCAAGCTTCCATGTGGAAACAGTTTAATCCAGACGGAACCTTAACCTATGGTAACTTCTTAGAAACAGTAAACGAAATTATTCCAATGTATTGGATGCGTGCTATTGGAGGAAGTTTATTTATCCTTGGAGCATTTGTAATGTTATACAACATTGTTAAAACGGTAAGATCAGGAAGTGGAGTAACAGATGAATTAGCAGAAGCAGCAGCATTAACAAAAGTATCTAAATACAGAACTTCTAAAGAAGGATGGCACACTTGGTTAGAAAGAAGACCTGTAAAATTAACGATCTATGCTACAGTAGCAATTTTAATTGGAGGGGTTGTTCAAATTATCCCAACGTTATTAGTGAAATCTAATATCCCTACAATAACAAGCGTACAACCTTATACTCCACTAGAATTAGAAGGTAGAGATATTTATATCCGTGAAGGATGTGTAGGTTGTCACTCACAAATGGTACGTCCATTCAGATCGGAAGTAGAACGTTATGGAGAATTTGCAAAAGCAGGAGAGTTTGTATACGACCATCCATTCTTATGGGGTTCTAAACGTACAGGACCAGATTTATTAAGAGTTGGAGGAAAGTATAACGATAGCTGGCACTTAAATCATATGTATGATCCACAAAGTACATCGCCAGGATCTATTATGCCAGCATACCAATGGCTAGTAAGAAATAAGTTAGATAAGAGTGATACCGAAAGCAAAATGAAAGCAATGGTTAGCTTAGGAGTTCCTTATACAGAAGAAGATATAGCCAATGCGCAAACAAGCATGGAAGAACAAGGAACTAAAATTCAAGAGAACTTATATGCAGATCCTGATTTCAAAACGAATTATGAAGCAGATAAAAAGTATGCTCAGGAAAACGGACAAACTTTCATAGAAATGAAAGATAGAGAAATTGTAGCCTTAATCGCTTATTTACAACGATTAGGTACCGATATTAAGATTAAAGATGTGGAAGACCAATTAAGCACTAAAAACTAGAAATCATGTTAAAGTTTGTAAAAAACCATATGGAAACTATTGCTGGTATTGAAATATACCCAATTATTTCACTAACCATATTCTTTACATTTTTTGTAGTGTTGTTTTGGTGGGTGTTTACAGCCAAGAAAGAGTATATAAGTAGGGTAAGTAATTTACCATTAGATAACTAGAAAATTTAAAGCAAGATGAAAAAATATTTTCAATCTATAGTATATATCGTTTTTGTTGCAGTTACCTTTTTTGCTATTGCTACTGCAATTAAATCATACGAAAACCCATTCAGCCTGTATGAACATCCATTGGTATGGATAGCAATTGTAGGACTCGTAACAGCAGTTGTGTTAAAAGAGGCTTTAAATATCGTAGCACAACAAAAAGCAGAGCAACTTCAAATGGAAAAAGAAGGTATTCATCCTGAAGAAGTTGATAACTGGGCTTGGGCTAAGAAAATTATCAATAAATGGACAGCAGCCAAGGCTATTGAAGAGGAGGATGAAATTATTCTAGATCATAACTATGATGGAATTAAAGAGTTAGACAATAACTTACCACCATGGTGGTTGTATATGTTCTATGCAACAATCATTTTTGCAGCGGTATATTTAGTAAGATACCATGTATTGGGAGCAGACAATCAAGAAATGGAATATGCCCAAGCAGTAGCAGAAGCCAAAAGAGAATTAGCAGCATTTAAATCAAACTCGAAAGAAGCAGTTATCGATGCTGAAACAGTTACAGTTTTAACTGATGCGGGTGATTTAAGTAGAGGTAAAGCCGTATATAATTTAAACTGTGCTGCATGTCACATTGCCGATGGTGGTGGAGGTATTGGACCTAACTTAACCGATGAATATTGGATATTAGGTGGCGGGATTAAAAATATTTTCAACACTATTTCTAATGGAGGTAGAGATGGTAAAGGTATGGTTGCTTGGAATAAAACACTAAAGCCTCAAGATATTCAAAAGGTAGCGAGTTATATTCTCTCTTTACAAGGAACAACTCCAGCAAAACCAAAAGAGCCTCAAGGAGAGTTATACAAAGAAGAAGGTCAAGCGGCAACTGTTTCGGAACCATCTGAAGAACAAGTAAAAGACAGTATTCAATAAAAATAGTAGTTACAAATTAGTTTTTAATAGTTGATTATGGAAACACCCAAAAACGAACAATTCAGAGATAGTATTGGTACTATAAATGATGAAGGAAAAAGGGCTTGGGTGTTTCCAAAAAAACCAAGTGGAAAGTTTTATAAGTATCGAAGTTATGTAAGCTATTTTTTGTTAGCGTTTTTATTACTAGCACCGTTTGTTAAAATCAACGGAAATCAGTTCTTACTATTTAATGTTTTAGAGCGCAAGTTTAACATTTTCGGATTTCCTTTTTGGCCTCAAGATTTCCATTTAATGGTGATTTCAATGATAATAGGAGTAGTATTTATCATCCTATTTACTGTTGTATTTGGTCGAATTTTCTGTGGTTGGATTTGTCCACAAACCATTTTTTTAGAAATGGTTTTTAGAAAAATAGAATATTTAATAGAAGGAGATAGAGGCAAACAAATACGATTAGCAAAACAAGCTTGGAATGCTGAAAAAATTAGAAAAAGAGTGTTAAAATGGATAGCCTTTTTTATCATCTCTTTTATTATAGCAAACGTTTTCTTAGCATATTTAATAGGAAGTGATAAATTAATAAGTTACATAACAGGTAACCCATTAGACCATATTAGCACTTTAATATCATTGCTAATTTTTACAGGGGTGTTCTATTTTATTTTTGCATGGTTTAGAGAACAGGTGTGTATTATAGCTTGTCCTTATGGTAGATTACAAGGGGTATTGTTAGATAATAAAACAATCAATGTTGCTTACGATCATGTAAGAGGAGAAGGTAAGACTGGAAGAGGAAAATTTAATAAAAAAGAAGATAGAGTAGCGTCTGGAAAAGGAGATTGTATAGATTGTTTTCAATGTGTACATGTATGCCCTACAGGGATAGATATTCGAAACGGCACACAGTTAGAATGTGTAAACTGCACCGCTTGTATTGATGAGTGTGATCACATGATGGAAAAAGTAGGTTTACCAAAAGGCTTAATCCGTTATGCAAGTGAAGAAAATATTGTTAAGAAAGCCCCTTTTAAGTTCACTGCAAGAATGAAAGGGTACTCAGCAGTATTGTTTATTTTAATAGGAATTTTAGTAGGAATGCTGTTTTTAAGAAATGATGTAGAAGCAACAATTTTACGATTACCAGGTCAGTTATATCAACATAAAGAAAACGGGGTTATTAGTAATATTTACACTTTTAAAGTGGTAAATAAGACAACAAAACAGATTGATAATGTGAGTTATAAATTATTGTCTCATAAAGGAAAAATAGAAACGGTAACACATCAAAACTTTGAAGTACCAAAACAAGGACTGGCAGAAGGAACGTTGTTCATAGAGTTACATCAATCTGAAATGAAAGACGAAAAAGAAAAACTAAAAATTGGGGTGTATAGTGGCGATAAACTTATTGAAACTACTACAACCAACTTTTTAGGACCAAGAAGTTATAGATAGATTGGTCGAAAGTAAATAGAATTAATGCTAAAAGCCAACAGCTAATAGCTATAAAACATAATAAAATGAAACTAAACTGGGGCACGGGTATAGTAATAGCAATTATAGGGTTTATAGGTTTTATCATGTATTTCGTAATCACAATGAGTACAGGTAAAAATTATAATCACGATTTGGTAACTGAAAAATATTATCAACAAGAATTAGAATTTCAGAACAAATTAGATGCAACTAAAAATGCGAAAGCATTAAAAGACAATATTACAATAGAAAAAGTAGCTGAAGGAATTAAAGTCCATTTTCCAACGGACTTTACTCCTAAAGATATAAAAGGAAAAGTGTTCCTATACAGACCATCTGATAAACAATTGGATTTTGAAATGCCTATTTCGATTTCCGAAACATATTTGCTCGTGCCTGAGAAACGTTTGTTGGGTGGTCGCTGGAACATAACAGTTTCCTGGAACTACAAAAATAAAGATTATTTATTTCAGAAAGAGTTGGTGTATTAATGTTTCTTTCAGCAATCATATTTGGTTTATTAGGTAGTTTTCACTGTATAGGCATGTGTGGGCCTATAGCCTTTATGTTACCTGTAGATAGAACGAATAAAGTAAAGCAGTTTTTTCAAATTACCAGTTATCATTTCGGACGCTTATTTACTTATAGTGTCATAGGATTTTTGTTTGGTTTATTAGGAAAAGGGTTTTATTTCTTCGGATTTCAGCAACAACTTTCTATCATTGTTGGCGTATTAATGATTTTGGCAATCCTTGTTCCTAAAACCTTTCAAAAATATAACTTTTCTAATCCAATAAATAAATTGGTAATGAAGGTGAAATCATCTTTAGGAAAAGAGTTGAAGAAAAAAGGAAACGATACTTTTTTTACTATCGGTTTTTTAAATGGATTTTTGCCTTGCGGATTAGTGTATATGGCTGTTTTTGGAGCGTTAAGTACAACCAACATGTTTTCGGGTAGTATATATATGTTTCTCTTCGGATTAGGAACAATACCACTAATGACAGCTGTAGTATATGCAGGTAATTTTGCAAATGGCTTGGTGCGAAAAAGAGTTCAACAGGCAATACCCTATGTTGTAGTTTTTATTGGAGTATTGTTTATTTTTAGAGGATTAGGGTTAGGAATACCTTATATATCTCCACTTCCAGTGACCGATATTCATAACTCAGTTGAAGGTTGTCACTAAAAAAAATACTGACAATTGTCATAGTGTTACTAATAAAATTTAGGTAACTTTATAGAAGACGTAAAACCTAAAAGTAATAAATCATGAAAAAAATTATAGTTCCTGTTGATTTTTCTGAATATTCTGAAAATGCTTTGCAAACAGCAGCTTTTTTAGCAAAAAAGTCTGATGCAGAAGTGTTGGTAGTACATATGCTCGAGTTATCTAATGCTGTTTTAAGTAGATCAGAAAGTTATTTACAACAAGAAATGTTGTTTTACCTACAAATGTCTGAAAAAAAATTAGCAGAGTTTTTAGAGAAAGAATATTTATCAGGCATAAAAGTAACGCCGATTATAAAACATTTTAAAATTTTTAGCGAAATAGACCAGTTGGCAAGAAACGAAGGAGCAGATTTGATTGTTATGGGGTCTAAGGGAGCAAGCGGTTTAAAAGAAATGTTTATTGGTTCAAATACAGAAAAGGTAATTCGTTATGCACATGTACCTGTATTAGTAGTAAAAGAAGAACCGATAACAAAACAAATAGACAACGTATTATTTGCTTGCGATTTTTCTGATGACGATGTTAAACCCTACATGGAAGCAAAAGAACTTCTTAAAAAGCTTAATGCAGCTATAGAACTTGTGTATGTAAGTACGCCAACGTCTAAATTTAAGAGCACAAAAGAGCTAGAAGAAAGAATGAAACGTTTTTTCAATCAGACGAATGAACGTTACGAAGAAAGTATTCGTAAGGTAAAAATAATATCTGATTACACTGTAGAAAAAGGCGTGTTTTACTATGCCAATAAAGCCAATTCAGATGCTTTGGTGGTCGCAACACATGGACGAAAGGGGGTAGCACATTTTTTTGAAGGGAGTATTTCTGAAGATATTACTAACCATAGCAAGTTACCAGTATTGTCTTTCAAAATTTAAAATAAAACACTAAAAAAGCTCTTTCAATTTGAAAGAGCTTTTTTAGTGTTTGAAGAAAAGAAAACTTACTTCCCCTCTTTAGCTTTTATATCAGCTACAAACTTTTGTAAACGTTTACCGTATTCAGAATTTTTAACGTTGTCAGTTAAGCTATTATTGATAGTATCTAAAAGTTGAATATTAGCATCATATAGTTCAGATAATGCAATATATGGTGCAGCTTCGCTATCAGCGTTTGCAATAGCAAAGTTTGTAGAGAATAAGAAACGACGACGAATCATTTTCTTAAAATCTGCTTCTACTTGTTCTAACTGTACTTCATCTTGAGCTTGACGAGCCTCAACTTCTTTTTTAACAAAGTCTAAACGTTGATCTATAAATCGTTGGTTTATTTTACGGTACTCATCCATTACTTCTTGATTTTTAGAACCTTTAATTTCAGGCTTAAAACCAAACTCTTCAATTTTGTCGTTTATGGTAATTTCACCTTTTTCACCAAAAAACATAATATGCTTATCTGTGGTATTACCATTAAAAGTTAAATAATATATCACAGGAGACTCAACGTTATCTGTTAGTATAAATTTATCATCACCTAACAGCGCCATAGAATCAACAGATACTAATACGGTATCTTTCATTTTTTGAAGGTACAAAGTACCTTTTTTTAATCCTTTAATTTGACCTTTAACCACCATGTTCCCTTCTTTTTTAGAGGAACAAGCAAAAGCAACAAGTGCAATTGCGAAAAGAGCAATAATTTTCTTCATTGAATTCAAAATTTGTCTGTTGCAAATATGCAGATTTCTCCTAAACTTTTGAGGCTATTTCCATTAAAATTGTACAGAGAATTGCACCTACAGTACCGATAGCGTATCCAAAAACAGCTAATAAAACACCTACGGTTGCTAAAGAGGGGTGAAAAGCTTGTGCTACAATTGGAGCAGAAGCAGCTCCACCTACATTCGCCTGACTTCCTACAGCTAAGAAGAAATATGGAGCACGGATTAATTTAGCGACTAAGATTAATAATCCAGCATGAATAGCCATCCATACCAAACCAATAGCGATTAGTCCTACATTATCAAAAATCAAGGTCAAGTCCATTTTCATTCCAATGGTTGCTACTAACACATAAATAAAAATACTACCTATTTTACTAGCGCCAGCCCCTTCATAGTTTTTTGCTTTGGTAAAAGATAAGACAACAGCAGCAATAGTGGATATACTAATTAACCAGAAAAAGTTTGAACCTAAGAAAGAGAAGATGTTTCTCCAAGTCTGAGATTCCATACTTGCAGTCATAGAAGCAAAAACATCACTTAAGTAGGCTCCTGCAAAATGGCCAAAACCAACAGTACCAAAAGCAATGGCAAGCATAATTATAAAGTCGGTCAATGTAGGAGTTCTTTTCACACTTTGGGTAAAGTTAGAAACTCTTTCTTTTAAATCTTCAATAGCTGAGGTATCAGCTTTTAACCACTTGTCTATTTTGTCCTTTTTACCAATTCCAATTAAAATGATTGCCATCCAAATATTAGCTACTACAATATCGACAAATACCATTCCTCCATATTTTGCAGGATTGTATTTGTAAATTTCTAGCATGGCAGTTTGGTTAGCTCCACCACCAATCCAACTACCAGCTAAGGTAGAAAGTCCTCTCCACACAGCATCAAAATCTGCTCCTCCTACAGTTTCTGGTGAAAAGGCAGAAATTAATAAAATGGCAATCGGTCCTCCAATAACAATACCAACAGTTCCTGTAAAAAACATGATTAGTGCTTTTGAACCCAAGTTGAAAATAGCTTTTAAGTCAATACTTAATGTCATTAAAACTAAGGCAGCAGGTAATAGAAATCGGCTAGAAACATAGTATAGTTGTGATTTATTTTTTACGACTTCGCCAGCAGCACTGGTAGTTTCCCACTCTGGAGAAATAACTCCCAAAGTAGTAAATATTGCAGGGATAAAATATGCCATAAATAATCCTGGGACTATTTTGTAAAACTTAGGCCAAAACCCTGAAGTTTTAGATTCTGTATAAAATACAAAACCTAACGAAATCATTAAAATACCGAATACGATTGCATCGTTTGTAAAAAGAGGTGCTTCCATTTAAAAATAATTTGCCGCTAAAGTATGAAATATTAGTTAGTTCTATTTTCGATGATCTGTACTAATTGCAACTCCTAATTGAATTCTATTAAAGTTACCAGCTTCGTTTACATGTATTAGTTGATACCCTGCCTGAAGTTTTACAATGTCAGATACTTTATATTTAAAACCTGCGCCAAACCAGTTTTGATTATAGGCCTCTCCCTCAAAGTCTAAAAAGGTTTCATTATATAGGTATGTCGACCATTTTTTATCGATTGGATGCCCCAAGACTAGTTGATATCGAAAGAAATTGCCAGTGGTCGATTCAAAAAAACGTTGTTCACCTCTAAAGCGATGCGCTAAGTTTACACTAGCTATTTTATGATTTACATTTAGGTCTTCATAAATACGGTGTTCGTTAAAGTCGCCCGCATCAACATTAAAAGTTCGATCAGTATTTAAGAAAGCATATCCTACAGTCGCACTTAGGGTTTTATTAAATTTATAATTACCACCTAAGCGTCCAATAAATTGTTGCATGTCATCTCCAACTTCAAAGAAGCGGAAATGTGCCATGGTTTTTAGGCTAAACTTATCAGTAATTTGATGAGATCCGTTATACATATACCATACACCTAATTCTTTTGTCGGGTCTGGAGCTGCTGATTGTTGAGCGAAATTGTTTATTGAAAATAAAATGATAATTAATAAAGTAAACTTTTTCATAATTGTTAAAGAGCTTGTTTGTGATATTAAAAATCCCCTGCATATTTGGTATATGCAGGAGATTTAATTGGTATATGAGCAAAAATAAAAATCAGATTTTTCGTGCGAAAAATTAGGATGTTAAAATTGCACTAATTTGTTTATAATTCGTCATTTTTTATAGGTTCTTCTTTCTTTAAATAGGTGTCTAAAAACTGTAAAATTCTACTATTAGCTTCTATTTGATTTTCTTTTTTAACAAAACCATGTCCTTCATCATCAAACAGTACATATTCTACAGGAACCCCATTTTTCTTAACTCCAGCTACAATTTCATCAGATTCTACTTGTAAAACTCTTGGGTCTTTGGCCCCTTGTAACACCATTAAAGGTTTTGTTACTTTATCGGTATGGAATAAAGGAGAAATTCTTTTCAACCTTACTGAGTCTGCAGAGTGTGGATCACCTAACTCTTTGTATAAAGCTTCTCTAAAAGACTCCCACCAAGAAGGAATGCTTTTTAATGTACGCATCCAGTTCGTAACTCCGTAAATGTTTACACCTACAGCAAATTCTTCAGGAGTATATGTCAAAGCAGCCATTGTCATATAACCACCGTAAGATCCTCCTATGATTCCTATTTTTTCAGCGTCTATTTCTGGTTGTTTTGCTAACCAATTTTTACCCTCTACACAATCTTGCAAATCTTTTTCTCCGTGATTTAAATCATCCATAGTAAAAAAGGTTTTACCATATCCGCTACTACCACGATTGTTAACAGCTAAAACAGCGTATCCATGGTTTACTAAATATTGAATTCTAGAACTGAAATTTTGACGTGATTGTCCTCCAGGACCTCCATGAACCCAAACTAAAGCAGGAACTTTAGTATCTTCTGAAGCTTGATGAGGTGCATAGTAAATTGCAGGAATAGTTACTCCATCAAAAGATGGGTAACGAATTACTTTCGCTTTTACTAAATCAGCAGGGTTAATTTCTTTATTTAACACATCGGTTAGTTGCGTTTGCTTTTTAGTTTTTAAGTCGTATACATATAAGTTTGAAGGAGTATTAGAGCCACCAGCATAAAAACGCATCATACTTTCGTCTCTAGAAAAACCAACACTAGTGATGCTTTTTCCATCAACATTAGGAAGTTCTATGTTTTTACCAGCTTTAACATCGTAAACTTCAATTACGTTTTTAGCATCTTCATTAATATATGTCACTCTGTAGGTGCCATTGTTTGTAAAGTAGCTTCCTGAAATATCCCAATCTTTGGCTAGTACTTTTTCTGTTTCGTTGGTACTAATAGTATATTTCATTAAGGTAGCAAATTCACCTTCAGCATCAGTTGTATAGTAGAACTCGGTATCATCAGTAGAAAAATCAGCAGCAGAATTACCACTCAATGTTAGGTTAATTTTGGTGATTACTTTGGTGGTTCTATCAAACAAAAACAAATCACTATCGTTGGTATTAACCGTTTTGCTTAGGGCTAGTATGTTTTTATTGTTTGATATAGCCGAAACGTTATAGCCTTCTTTATTTTCATAAATCATTTTTGGAGTAAACGTTTCAAGCTCCATTTCATAGAGATCCATAAAACGATTGTCTCTTTTGTTTGAAGTAAAAAAGAAACTCTTTTCATCTTTAGCCCAACCAAAAAAGCTTGCTCTAGCGCCTTGGGTAGGCGTTAAATTTTTAATGTTACCATTGAGTTCTCTTAAAAAGAGATGATAAATTTCATCTCCATTATTGTCCATTCTAAATAACATTCTTTCATCCTTTGGAAAATAAGATGTAGCAAAAACAGAAGAACTATCTGACTTAGTAATAGGTTCAAATTCTCCTCCAGAGGTTGAAACGGTGTACATGTTATAAATTCCAGAACGATTACTAGTTACTAGTAATTTAGAGTTATCAGGAGAAAAACTTCCTCCAAAAACATTTTCGTTATCCATCATTTGCTCAATAGAGTATTTTTTGAGTGTTACAATGGCTTTGTCAGAATCTTTTTTATCCATTTTACAAGCAACTACCGAAAGGGCAATAGCAAGTAGTAAGAAATGTTTTTTCATAAGTGTATGTTTGGGTTATTAATTTTTGTTTTTAGTAAGCTTTTTTATTCTAAACTAAATTGCTTGGTTTCTTTAAAAGGAGACAAGTCTATTTTCTCAACTTCAATCTTATATTCTTTCCAATCTTTATTAAAGAAAGCATTGGTTTTTTCTAGTGCTGGTTTTAATGCTTCTTTAAATTGAATAATTAATTGTTTTTCTGTAGAAGTTTGTTCACCAAATCTGCTATTTACATATCTGCTAGCTATTCCTAAACGTTGAGTAACATTCATTTCTGGATTTCGTGTAATACCCTGTCTTTTGTCTACTTTTCCTAAATAA
Organism: Tenacibaculum sp. FZY0031; assembly: GCF_036350695.1. Taxonomy (NCBI): domain Bacteria; kingdom Pseudomonadati; phylum Bacteroidota; class Flavobacteriia; order Flavobacteriales; family Flavobacteriaceae; genus Tenacibaculum; species Tenacibaculum sp. FZY0031. Next base: position 93,290 of record NZ_JAZDVY010000007.1, on the reverse strand, counting down.
ACAGCTAAAAGTGTATCTATTTTCTTAACAATATCTTTAGAGTTTTTAATTGATTCTTTATAAAGTTGTTTGTCTTTTTTAGATAGCTTTTGGTTGAAACTATTGGCAATATTTTTACTCTCAACTAACTGTTTTACTGCATTAGTGATGGTTTTTTGTTGAGCCTCTAAATCTTTGGCTGTTGCATATTTTTGATCGATTGCATTTTGAGAAATATGAAGTCTAGGGTCAAACTTTACAGTAATGTTTTGTTCGGATGTTTGATTACCAAACGTCGCTTTTATGCTGTAGGTTCCAGGTTTTACTCGAACACCTCTAGGCTCTCTTTTTTGTTTTCTGATAGTTCTAGAAGGTCTGGTAACTCCTTTTTCACTCATAAACCAAACACCTTTATGAATACCATTTTCTTCAGGAGTTTTTCTTTTAAGAGTTCTGATAAGTCTGTTACCATCAAATACCTCAAACTTAATAGAATCCCATTTTATGGTATTCTCATCTTCTTTTTTAACTGATTTTTTATCTTTTTCTTTAGATTTTTTGTTTGATTTTGGTTTGTTTACATAAAACTGAATCAAAGCACCACGATCTCTATTCGTTCCATTAAACATAGCATCAGCACCAAATCGGCTACCAGTGGGTTGCTGGTACGCTACTTGATAGGCAGTTGGCGGCGTGAACAATTCAATATTTTTGGTAAGAATATTTTTGTCTTTAGCTAAAGCTCTTAATGGACGAATATCATCTAATACCCATGCTGCTCTACCAAAAGTACCAATCACTAAATCGTGTTCTCTTGGGTGAATTACTAAATCTTTTACAGGAACAGTAGGGAAGCCCTCAGTCCACTTAGTCCATTTTTTTCCTGCGTTTAAAGAAATATATAAACCATCGTCAGTTCCTAAGAAAAGTAAATTTGGTTCAATTGGGTCTTCAATAATACATTGTGTAAAGCTTTTTACATCATTTTCATCAACAATACGTTCCCAAGTTGTTCCATAATCTTTAGTTCTGTAAGCATAAGGTTTATAGTTAAAACGACGATAATCGTTAGCAACTAGTAAAGCTTCTCCTTTATTTTTGTTAGATGCTTTTATTTGCGTAATCCAACTGTTTTCTGGTAAACCTTTTAGGTTTTTGGCAACATTTGTCCAAGTTGTACCTCCATTTTTAGTAATATGTACTTGTCCATCATCCGTAGCAGCCCACAACATATCTTTTTCAATAGGAGAGGGTTCAATTACTAAAACAGTACAGTGATTTTCTGCACCAGTAGCATCCATAGTTAATCCACCACTTTCTGATTGTTTGAGTTTATTAGGATTGTTGGTGGTTAAGTCTGGAGAAATTACCTTCCACGTTAACCCTTTATCGGTTGATTTGTGTACAAACTGGCTTCCGAAGTATAAAGTGCTGTTGTTAAACGGGTCAATATTAATGGCTGCATTCCAATTGAAGCGTAGTTTCATGTTGGTATCCGGATGTGTTGGACGAACGGTATAGTTATTACCTGTTTTGTAATCGTAACGAGATACATAACCTTGTTGACTCATAGACCAGCCATAACGCGAATCGTCTTTATCAGGAATAACATCAAAACCATCTCCAAAACTAATCTCTTGCCAATAAGAATTTCGTATTCCTTGGTCTTTCCATACATAAGCAGGTCCGCGCCAAGAGCCATTGTCTTGCATACCGCCATACACATTGTAAGGAAACTCATTATCTACATTAATATGATAAAATTGTGCAACAGGTAAATTACCGATAAAACGCCAAGTTTTACCTCCATCTTTGGTAACATTCATTCCTCCATCATTTCCATCAATCATGAATTTTCCGTTTTTAGGATGAATCCACCAAGCGTGATGATCTGGGTGAATACCATTATCAACACCATAAGCAGGCATAAGTTGTTTAAAACGCTTTCCTCCGTCAATAGAAACATTTACATAGGTAAAAACTGTGTATAATTTGTGTTCGTTTTGAGGATCTACATAAATTTCTGAATAGTAAAAAGGTCGATTTCCAATGCCTTTTTTATCATTAATCTTTTTCCAAGAAAAACCACCATCTTCACTTTTATATAAAGCGTTTTTCTTTGCTTCAACAAGAGCATACACAGTATTTGGGTTCGAAGGAGCGATTGCTACGCCAATTCTACCTAGTTCACCTTTAGGGAAGCCTTCTTTTTCGGTAATTTTCTTCCAGTTATCGCCACCGTCGTGAGTAATGTATAAACCACTCCCTTCACCTCCAGATTTAAAAAACCAAGGGTCGCGTTTGTGTTCCCACATAGCGGCTATTAGTTTATTAGGATTGGATGGATCCATAATTAAATCAGCAGCACCTGTTTTATTATTATTGAATAAAATTTGTTTCCAAGTTTTACCACCGTCGGTAGTTTTATATACACCACGTTCTTTATGTTCTCCCCAAGGAGATCCGATAGCGCCTACGTATACAACATCCGGATTGTTTGGGTGTATCACCACACGGTGTATGTGACGTGTTTTTTCTAATCCCATGGACTTCCATGACCTACCACCATCAAGAGATTTAAAAATTCCATAGCCACCATTTAAACTATTACGAGGATTTCCTTCACCAGTTCCTGCCCAAATTACACTAGGATTGGATTGTTGTATGGCTAAAGCACCAATAGAAGCAGTTACTTCTTTATCAAAAACAGGTTCCCACTTAATACCTCCTGAGGTAGACTTCCAAATTCCTCCTGAAGCTGTCCCAACAAACATAATATCAGGGTTGGATTCTACAACATCAATGGCTGTGACACGTCCACTCATTCCACCAGGACCAATGTTTCTCAGTTTCATGTTTTTGACTAAATCCATTGAGAATTCTTGAGAAAAAGCAGCACAAGAGAAGGTTATAAATAGCAGATAAAAAAGGTTTTTCATAATAGTTAGTTGCTTGTAATTTAAGTTTGTACAATGTACAAAATAGAAAACGCCCAATAAAATTGGACGTTTTTTTTAACAAGTTCTTAAGATTTGTTATTCTTCTTCTTTCTTTTTTGGCTCTCTTTTGGCTTCTTTAAGGGCTTGCATAAGCATCCACTCAATCTGTCCATTGGTAGATCGAAACTCATCAGAAGCCCATTTTTCAATGGCTTTTAACATATCTTCATTAATGCGGAGTGCAAAAGCTTTCTTTTTTGCCATGTTGTGTTTTATAATAGTGTTTTTTTGAAACGCAAAAAATGGTTGCAAAAATACAATTTCAAAATTCTTTTAATTTACAGTAAAGAGATCATAAAAATTAAGATATATACTATAATGGTGGTAATTACTTGTATCACGTTAATTTATTTTGCGTTGATAGTTTTCTAATACATGTTTAGCTTCTTGTTCTTTTTGGGTACCTATCAATAGTTTTTTACCGTTTTTAAGTTCCAATTGTATGCCAACAGTTCCCGAGATGTTAATAGCAGTTCCTTTTTTTCTATTCCAAAGTAAACCGCTTTTGAATCCCCATCCACCATATTCACCAATGGGGTCGTAGGTTCTGATATATGCTTTATTAATCTCGGACCAAGCTATTTTTTTAAATGACAAGTGAAAAGGAAAAAATTGATAGTGAATTCCGTATTCATCAATTCGTGTGGTTAGTTTAAAGATAAAGATACAAGTAAAAGAAGCAGTAATTCCAAGAAGAACAAGTATAAATTCAGTAGAATTCATTGTTGAGTTTTGTTGTGTATATTCTTTAACGATAAGTGTAACAGGTACAATTAGGCATAATGCTAATAACACTAACAGCCATAGTTGAGTAAATCGTTGTTCTTCTTTAAAAACGTTCATCTTATCGGTTTTTATCTCTTTCTAATATAAGCTCAATATTACCGTCACTTACTTGGTAGCTGCTAGCTACTCGCCAACCTTGTTTTGCATAGTTGTTAATTTCATCTTCAAATTTTTGCCTTCCATTAGACCAACTGAACTTTCTATGTATAATTTTATATTCTTTCATTTTATTGATTTTTATTAGTACTCATAGCTAATCCAATAGCTGCACCAATAGCTGTTCCTGTAGACATACCAAGGGCAATATTATTTAAAGTAACTCCTAATGCTGTACCTATAGCTACACCTACAGTAGTTCCTAAAATAATTTTATGTTCTTTGTTCTTTTTTTTCATAGTCTAATGATTTAAAGTTCCTGCATTTACTACTGGAGAAGCTTCTTTATCTCCACATAAAATAACTAATAAGTTACTAACCATCGCAGCTTTACGTTCTTCGTCTAACTCTACAATTTCTTTTTTGTTTAGTTCTTGTAAAGCCATGTCAACCATATCAACTGCACCTTGTACAATTTTATGACGCGCAGCAACGATGGCTGTAGCTTGTTGACGTTTTAACATAGCGCTTGCAATTTCTTGTGCATAGGCTAAATAACCAATTCGTGCTTCTAAAACCTCAATACCAGCAATAGCTAATCGTTCTTCTAACTCTTTTTCTAAAGCTTCACTTACTTCGTTTACACTAGAACGTAGTGTAATATCTTCTTCGTGTCCCTCATCTGCGAAATTATCATACGGATACATACTAGCTAGTTTTCGTACAGCAGCATCTGTTTGTACACGAACAAAATTCTCATAATTATCAACATCAAAAGCAGCCTTGTAGGTTTCGGTAACTCTCCAAACCAAAATGGTGCTTATCATTACTGGGTTTCCTAGTTTATCGTTAACCTTTAAACGCTCACTGTCAAAATTACTAGCCCTTAACGAAATGGTTTTCTTTTTATATAATGGATTAGCCCAGTATAAACCATTTTGTTTTACCGTACCTACATATTTACCAAAGAATAATAGAACTTTTGAAGAATTAGGGTTTACCAAAATGAAACCTAATGCTAAAATAAATGCTAATACAGACATTAATATAAATATTGGGTTTTCGCTTTTTACTGCCAAAGCGATTCCGCCAATAAAAAGAATAAGTACAATAAAAAACATTAGGTACCCATTTGCTGGTTTGATAATTTTTTCTGCTTTCATGTTTGTTTTAGTTAAAATGATATTAAAATGATATCATAAAGATATAAATTAAAATTTGTTAAATCCAAATTTTTGATGATTATATTTTATAATTTAGCTTCCGATTATAATTTAAACCATTCATGAAGACAAAATTTTTAATAGTATTAGTTGCATTGTTAGTGAGTATTTCATCAATAGCTAACAACAAAGATGTATGGGGGCCAACAGGTCACAGAGCTACTGGAAAAATTGCAGAAAAACACTTGACTAAGAAGGCTAGAAAGAAAATTGAAAAATTACTACAAGGTGAAAGCTTAGCATTTGTATCTACTTATGCAGATGAAATAAAATCTGATAGAAAGAAATATGGGAAGTTTTATACTTGGCATTATGTAAACATGCCATTAGATGCTCGTTATGAAGATACCGAAAAAAATCCGAAAGGAGATATGATTACTGGTATAGAGCACTGTGTAAAAGTGTTAAAAGATGAAAATAGTTCAATTGAAGACAAACGTTTTTACTTAAAGATGTTGGTGCATTTAGTGGGAGATTTACATCAACCCATGCATGTTGGACAAAAAGAAGATTTAGGAGGTAATAAAATTCAGGTTCAATGGCATGGAAAAGGTTCTAATTTACACAGAGTTTGGGATGAAGATTTAATTAATAAGTGGGATATGAGTTATGTTGAATTAGCTAATAATGCTAGAGACTTATCTAAAGAACAAATCAAAGTAATTCAAAAAGGAACTGTTGTAGATTGGTTACATGATACACACAAAATTACTAAAGAGGTCTACAAATCTGCTGAAGTAGGAGAAAACTTACGTTATCGTTATTCGTATGTATACTTTCCTGTAGTGAGAGAACAGTTGCAAAAAGGAGGTTTGCGTTTAGCCAAATTATTAAATGAAATTTTTAGTTAGTACAACAAAATATAGTCATAAAATAAAGAGCTCGAAAAATATATTTTCCGAGCTTTTTTCTTGTTAATATTTAGTTAATTCTATCTTTTTAATATGATAAACAGTTAATTTTGAGAGAAATCGTTTTAAAATGCATAGAAGCAAATTCTTACTCATACTTATAGTAACCGCTTTTTTTAGTGGAACAACCACCAAAACTCAGGTTAAGAACACAACTAAGAACAGTAAAATAACTACGTTAAATTACGAAGAATTAAGGCCATTTTTACATAAGAATAATGATACAACGTATGTCGTTAATTTTTGGGCTACCTGGTGTATGCCTTGTGTAAAAGAGTTGCCGGCTTTTGAAAAACTTCATAAAAAATATAAAAGTAAAAATGTAGAGGTTATTTTGGTAAGTCTAGATTTTTCTAAGCAAATAGAAACGAACTTAATACCATTTATCAAAAAGAAAAAGCTACAAGCTAAAATACTTCATTTTGAAGATTCAAATGAGCAATTTTGGATACCAGATATAGCAGAGAACTGGTCAGGTTCAATACCAGCAACCTTAATTTACAACAGGCAAAAGAGAAAGTTTTACGAACGAACTTTTAGCTATGTGGAATTACAAAACGAATTACAAACCTTTTTAAACTAAATAATTATGAAGACATTTAAAATAATACTGATGTTATTAGTGGTTGCATCTATTTCTGCATTTACTAGTAATAACTCCGGAGGTTATAAAGTAGGAGATGTAGCAGCAGACTTTGCATTAAAAAATATAAATGGTAAAATGGTTTCCTTAGCAGATTATAAAGAAGCAAAAGGATTTATTGTTGTATTTACATGCAATATGTGCCCGTATTCTGTAGCCAATGAAGATAGATTAATCGCTCTGGATAACAAGTATAAAAAGAAAGGATTCCCAGTCATTGCTATCAATCCGAACGATCCTGAAGTATCAAAGGGGGACAGTTATGAAGCAATGAAAGTACGTGCCAAAGAAAAAGGATTTACATTTCCTTATTTGTTTGACGAAGGTCAGAAAGTGTATCCTATGTATGGAGCAACTAAAACACCTCATGTATATGTTTTAAATAAAGAGAATAATAAATTAATTGTAGAATATATTGGTGCTATAGATGATAGTTCGCGTAATGAAGCAAATGTAAAAGAACGTTTTGTTGAAAATGCTGTAGATGCTTTGTTAAAAGGAGAAAAGCCAACAAAAACAGATACAAGAGCAATTGGCTGTTCCATCAAAGATAAAAGAAGTTGGTAATTAAATAAATAAAGATGAAAAAAGATAAATCCCGCGGGTAATGCGGGATTTTACTTATTGCCTAATTTTATAATCAAACGCAAAATGAAACTAAGAAAATAATGAAGAAATTATTACTATCACTACTGTTTGTTAGTGCAACAGTAACCGCTCAAACTATCGATTTGAATTATTACTTGCCAAAAGATGTTTCTTATAACCAAAATATTCCTACTCCAGAGTCTGTTTTAGGGCATGAAGTAGGTGAGTGGCATGTAACACACGATAAGTTGGTAGAATATATGAAAGCACTAGCCAAAGCTTCTGATAGAGTGAGGTTTGAAAACAGAGGGAGAACTTATGAAGGAAGACCGTTGGTGTTGCTAACAATTACGTCCTCTAAAAACCATCAAAATTTAGAAGCGATACGAGAAAAGCATATCAAAGCAACAAACGATGCTTCACTAGATATATCTAATAGTCCAATTGTAGTATATCAAGGATTTTCTATTCATGGAAATGAAGCAAGTGGTTCAAATGCAGCGTTAGCAGCTGCTTATTATTTAGCAGCAGGAGAAGGGCAGAAAATAGAAGAATTACTAAATAATTCGATAATACTTTTTGACCCAGCAATGAACCCAGATGGTTTACAACGTTTTGCTTACTGGGCAAATATAAATAAGGCAAATAATATCAATCCTGATCCGAATGATAGAGAATATCACGAAGTTTGGCCAGGAGGAAGAACCAATCATTATTGGTTTGATATGAATCGCGATTGGTTGCCAGTTCAATTACCTGAGAGTAGAGCTAGAATTCAAACTTTTCACAAGTGGTTGCCTAATATTTTAACCGATCATCATGAAATGGGAACCAATTCTACCTTCTTTTTCCAACCAGGAATTCCGAGTAGAACAAATCCGTTAACTCCAAAAATGAATCAAGAGTTAACGAAAGAAATAGCTACGTATCATGCAAAAGCATTTGATAAAATTGGCTCAACCTATTACTCAGAAGAAAGTTTTGATGATTTTTACTATGGAAAAGGATCGACTTTTCCAGATATTAATGGAGGAATCGGAATTTTGTTTGAACAAGGAAGTTCTCGTGGGCATGCACAAGAAAGTGAAAACGGAGTTTTAACCTTTCCATTTACCATTCGAAATCAGTTTACAGCAGCATTGTCAACCTTGGAAGCTGCTAAAAATATGCGAACTAAAATCTTACAATATCAACAAGATTTTTATAAAAATTCAAGAAGCTCAGAAACAAACAAAGCAATAGTGTTTGGCGATGAAAAAGATGCTGCAAAGACAAATCATTTAGCTGAGGTTTTACAACGCCATCAAATAAAACTCCATGAGTTAAAAGAAGATTTTACATCGAATGGTAAACGCTTCAAAAAAGGGTATAGCTATGTAGTACCTATGAACCAAAAAAATCATCGATTGGTAAAAGCAATGTTTGATGTACGAACAACCTTTAAAGATAGCTTGTTTTACGATGTATCTGCTTGGACATTCAATTATGCGTTTGGAGTTGATTTTGCGGATAATGTTTCGTTGTCGAAAGCAGGAGCTGAGGTGACTCAATTACCAGTAAAACAAGGAACAATTCAACAAAAAAGTAGTGTAGGCTACTTATTTTCTTGGAATGAGTACAACACTCCTAAAGCGTTAAATACGATTTTAGAAAAAGGATTACGAGCGAAAGTAGCGATGAAAAAGTTTACAAACGATGGCAATTCATACGACTATGGAACCATTTTTATTCCAGCTCAAAATCAAGAGTTAAACGGAAAAGAGTTATTCGATTTTTTAAGTACAATAGCGAATGAAAATCATCTTGAAATTAATGGAGTAGCTACAGGGTTGAACGAAGGAATTGATTTAGGGAGTAGAAATTTTGAAGCGGTTAAAAAACAAAAAGTAGCGATGCTAGTAGGTAACGGAATTACAAGTTACGATGCAGGAGAAATTTGGCATTTGTTGGATCAGCGTTACGATATGAAACTAACAAAGTTAGATACCGATTATGCTACGAGAGTAAACCTTGATAAATATACGACGATTATTGTTCCGAATAGTCGCTCAATTGATAAGAATTTAGTAGAAAAACTAAAAGTATGGGTGCGTAATGGAGGAGTGTTAGTAGGATATAGAAATGCAATAAACTGGTTATCAAACAAAGGATTTATTAATGTAAAGTTTAATAAAACTAAAATTGACTCTATAAACAATGTGTCATTTGAAAACCGTTCGTTACAATCGGGAGCACAAGTAATTGGAGGAGCTATTTTTGAAGCAAGGATTGATCGCTCACATCCAATTAATTTTGGTTACAAAAATGATAAAATCGCATTATTTAGAAATACCAAGCAATTCATTCAACCCGATGCAAAGAGTTATAATAACCCAATTCAGTATACAAGTAATCCGTTATTAAGTGGTTATATATCTAAAGAAAATTTAAAAGAGTTAAAAAGCACCGTTCCGTTTAAAGCCGGACGCTTGGGGAATGGAAGAATAATTGTTTTTACAGACAATACCAACTTTAGAGGTTTTTGGTTAGGAACCAATAAATTGCTCATGAATGCAATTTTCTTTGGGAAGTTGATGTAGAAAGACTTTAAAAGAGGTAAAAAACTGCCTAGCTTTGTACAAAGCTAGGCAGTTTTTTACTATTATTTTTTAGTAAAGTAAAGAAAAATGAGATTTTACTTGTTGACTTACACCATTTTCATCAATAAAAAATAATACAAACCAATAATCATTTGTAGGAAGCCTTTTTCCATTATATATACCATTCCAACCGTCGCTTTCTTTAGTTAAAATAGTAAGAGGTTTACCATATCTATCGAATATTTGAACTGTAGGACTGTTAAGTTCTTTTACCCCAATAATATGCCAAATATCATTAATGTTATCATCATTGGGGGTAAAAAACCTAGGATAATCTATTATTGTTTTACTAATATTTACTTCCCCACAACCATTTTCATCTAAAACGTAAAATGTATTATTCCCTGGGGGAACGTTTTCAAAAACGGGACTCTCTTGATATGCGCCATCATTCAGACGGTATATATATTTACCTAAACCACTAGCGTGTACGGTTACAATATGATTGTCTGCAAACAATTTAGAGTTTAAAACTAATTTTAGGGCGTCTGGTTCCCCTGAAGGAATTATTTTAGCTGTATCAGTACTTGAACACCCTGTAGCTATTGATGTTACTTTGACTTTATATGTACCGGCTTGATTAGCAGTTATCGTAGGTGTTGTTAAACTTAAAGGAACACCGTCTAATAACCATTCAAAAGTATATTCACTACTATTGAGGTTTGTTGCTATTTCAGGGAGTGCATAATTTGTATCGGTTCTTTTACATAAGTAAGTATCATCTATATTAAAATCAGCGGGAATATTAATTGTTATTGGAAATTCTTCTACGTTATAACAACCAGAGTCGTTATAAGTTACTTTGACAAATAGAGAGTAGGTTCCTACTCCTGTTGTTGTGTAGTTTTCTTTATTTAATTTTATGCTATTCGTAGCATTTTCTAATGATGTGTGATAAGTTACAGTGTACTCATCACTATTTAATGAACCTAAAGCAATATGGTCAAATTGATCAAGTTTAATATTGGTGATAAAATCAAAATCGTTATCACAAAAATATTGATCAGGAATACTTGTTACATGAAAAGGAGTAGTTCCTTTTAAGGTGATAATTTTATCTGAGGAATTTGAGCAAGCTATTGAGGGATATACAAAATTGAAGTCAGAATAGGTCGCATTTACTAAATTGTCGATTATAATTTTTCCATCATTACTAGAAGTTAGTGTAATTTCATTGACATTAATTCCGTCTTTTTGATAATTAATAGTAATATCTTCATTAGGAGGTAGTTCTGAAATAATAACCTCTCCATTGTCACCTTCACAATTAGTAGGAGCATTACTATCAAGAGTAGGAACAGCAGGTTGAGGAGGAGTTAAAGAGTGTGCTTTATTAAATTCTTTAACACAACTTTTATAGGTTATTTTGAAATCGGCATAAGTTCCTTCTTCCAACCCAGATATATTTATGTCTCCTAAACTATCGGTTGTATATTTTACCTCAGGAACTGGAAGTCCATTTTTAGTATAGCTAATAGTATACTCTTCATAGGCTGATAGTTGAGATAAGGTAATTATACCATCGTTACCTCCACAACTAGTAAGAGGGCTTATATGAAAAGTAGGACTTGGAAGAGACGGGGGAGCAAGCTTGTAAATAGAGTTTAGCTCTGTAGCACAGCCTTTATACTTTATTTTAAAGTTAGAGTATTCTCCTTCCTCAAGGTTAAGAAGTTTGATGTCTCCAGCACTATCAGTTGTATAATTTTTCTCGGGAATAAGAACACCATTTTTCATATAACTGATTAGGTACTTTTCCTCTTTGTCTAAACCAGATAATAAAATAGAACCATCTTTGGCATCACAGCCAGTTGGATTTGAAGTACTAATATTGACAATTAAAGGGACAAAAGTTTCATCTATTTCTTTTAAAATATAATAGTAAACAAAGGTTTTAGTTTCTTTGGGTAATATGTTTCCTAAATTAAATGAAATAGACATTGCTTCATCGGCTAAAGTAGTTGCACCTACTGTATTGATTACTCCAATTCCGTTCCATATCTGACTAGCACTTCTGTTGCTAAATCCTCCAAAACTTACTTTAGCTCTTTGATCGTTAGCATAAAAACTAACAGCTGATCCATCCTGATCATTGATGTCTCCTACAGGATTTTGAGTAGCCTTTACTATAGAAATGTTATTAGTAGGACTAGGTTGGCTAACAATTTCTAAATTTGTAGAAAAATCAGTTGTTAGAGTAACATTGTTATCAGGGTCAACGTTGTTCATAAAATAAACATCATTTTTAACAACATTACTTGTATTAGTAATTGAGGTAATCATTTGAATAAAAAGACCGTTTTCCGTTACGCTAAATAACCTTTTAATTTGTAAGTCATCTACAGTTCCTTGCCATGTAATTTGTGCAAGATTATCAAAACAATCAGATTCTATTTTTTCACTGCTTAGAATCTCTCCATCTATTCCCTCAACAAAATCTACATTATTATTACTAAAGTTTATGCCATTAATTTCTATAACAAAACCTTCTTCAGCTGCACCGGGGGTAAAAAAATCACCATCATAATCTACCCAATCGTCTTTTTGAGGGTTTGCTATGAATCCAAATAAAAAATTAGATGTTTCTCTATTGTCATGAAATGTAGCAGGCTTATTACTCGTGTTGGCTCCAAAAACCCCTTTGCTGTTTATTCCTATTTCAACATAGTTTCCTTTTATCCATCCTTCACCTTCTTTTAAGTGTGCTTCTAGTTGAGCAAAAGTTTTAAAGGAAATAAAAAGCAAAAAGAAATAACTTAAAGAGAGTAGTTTTTTTTTCATAAGGCTTTTTTTTGACAAAGATAATTTTTTATGGAGAATATAAAAACTAATAAGGATTAGTATTAGTAATTGTAACAAAATTCTAATAAACTCGTCTTTTAAGTATATTAACAAAAAAGTACTATGAGTTTATTAAGAGTTTTATTAGCAATTTTCTTTCCTCCATTAGCGGTGATAGGTAAAGGTTGTGGGTCTATTTTAATAGTGTTTTTACTAACACTTTGTGGGTGGGTTCCAGGAGTAATTGCTGCACTAATCATATTAAACAATCCGAATTAAACAAGGTGTAATTTGATAATTTGAAAATGAATTAATTAAATAAAAGCCATTTTGATAAAATCAAAATGGCTTTTATTTCTTTTCAGCTCTTTAAGGTTTTTATTCAAGAACTTCAGCTATAATTTTTCCAGAACAACCGTTAGGGAATTCTATTTGTAATAAATTAGAAATGGTTGGAGCAATATCTACAATTTCGTATTTCTTTTTAGAAGCTCCTTGTTTAATTCCGTTTCCGTAGAAAATCATCGGAATATGAGTGTCATATGAGTATCCAGAACCATGAGTAGTTCCTTTTCTTGAACTACTAGCAATAGTTGACGGATTGGGGATTAAAATCACATCACCTGAAAATTTTTGATTGTAACCATTTTGTAATACATGTAAAATTCCGTTGGTAAAGGTAGTCGTTTGCATCGTTCTTGCAGTTGCCGATTTATAAATTTTAGCATGGTTGACAGCTTCATCCGCTATGGTTTGTGCTACGTTTTCATAGTTAAGGTTTAACTCACTAATCTTATCTTTATTCAAGAAAACTTGGAAGTTAGAAACGTTTTCAATGATTTCGTCAGATTTAAAATGCTTTAAGGTAATCTCATTTAAAAAGTTTTTGAAAGCCACTGGCTTAACATAACCAGCTGGGATTTTTAAAGATTCTAAGTAAGATGGAACTTGAACAGCAGCATGATCAGCGGTTAAAAATAAGGTGTAATTATTTTTTCCAACCTGGGTGTCTAAAAACTTAAATAACTCTGCTAAATCTTGATCTAAGCGTAAATAAGTATCTTCAATTTCTTTGGAAGCAACTCCAAATTGATGTCCAACATAATCAGTTGAAGAATAGCTAACTGCTAAAAAGTCAGTATACTCAGATTTTCCTAAGCTTTCACCAATAATAGCCGCTTTGACAAAGTCAGTAGTTATAGAATTACCAGCAGGAATCCCTTTTATTATACTGTAATTATTATTGCTTTTTCTTAGAGTAGGGATGTCGTGAGGAAAAACTGGCTTTTCCTCTCCTTTGAAAGTTACTTCAAAGTTATTATCATCATCAATACTTTGAGTATACGTACTAATATCATATAAAGTTTCCCATGGTTTACTTAAATATTCGTCAGCTTTTCCAGAAGCATTAAACTCTTGTACCCAAGTAGGCAATTCATTCAAGTAAAAAGAAGAAGAAATCCATTGTCCTTTATCACCACCGTCAAACCAATAAGCAGCATTAGCAGTATGTCCTGCAGGTAAAATAGCAGAACGATCTTTTATGGCAATACCCATAGTTTTACCATTCATGTTTTGAGCCAGTTTTAACTGGTCGGTAACGGTAGTCGTTAACATTCTATAAGGAGATTTTTTTCCTCCTTCACCGTCATTACCAACAGTATTGTAGTTGTCATCATCAACACAGTAAATAGTTTTCTTTAAATATTTATCGTACCAATGATTGCTAATAATACCGTGGTTAGTTGGTGTGGTTCCAGTGTATATAGAAGTATGCCCTACAGCGGTGTAGGTAGGTATATAATTATAGTGTGCATTTTCTAAAGAGTACCCTTCTCTAAGTAGACGTTTAAAGCCATCGTTTCCATACCTATTAGCAAAACGAGTAAGGTAATCGTAACGCATTTGGTCGATAACAACACCAACGACAAGTTTTGGTTTCTGAGTATTTGTTTTTTTATTAACAGAGCAGCTCGTTAAACATATTATAGCTGCTAAAAAAGCTATTTTTCTCATTTTGTTTTTTGAAAATTAAAACTCAAAGGTACACAAAAAGCAAGCTAAAACTTGTAAATAAGGCGATGAGTTAATGGTTTTTTAATATTTTAGCAAAAAAGAAAATATATTTCATTTAATGAATTACATTGAGCATATAGGTAAATACTTTTCAATGCTAAAACAGGTTTTTTCAAGACCACAAAGAGCAAGAGTATTTCGGGAAGCTTTGTTTAGAGAGATAGATGAGTTAGGGCATAAGTCGATAGGAATTATAGCTTTTATATCGTTTTTTATTGGAGGGGTAATCGCCTTACAAACTGCATTGAACTTGGAAAGTCCGTTTATACCGAAATCGTTGATTGGTTTTGCAGCAAAACGATCTGTAATTTTAGAATTTGCACCTACGTTTTGTTCAATCATTTTAGCTGGTAAAGTAGGTTCGTATATTACTTCGAGTATTGGAACTATGCGTGTTACAGAGCAAATAGATGCCCTAGAAGTAATGGGGATTAACTCACTAAATTATTTGGTGTTGCCTAAAATTATAGCCACTGTTTTCTTTTATCCTTTTTTAATAATCTTAGGGATGTTTTTAGGAATTTTTGGAGGATGGGTAGCAGGAGTTTTATCGGGGCTGTTTTCTGGAGCAGATTATATTGCAGGAGTTCAATTAGATTTTGACCCGTTTCTTATAACCTATGCATTGATTAAAACAGTGGTGTTTGCTTTTTTAATTGCTACAGTGCCTTCCTACCATGGATATTATGTAAAAGGAGGTTCATTAGAAGTAGGTAAAGCAAGTACACAATCTGTAGTGTGGACTACAGTACTCATAGTTATCGCAAATTATTTCTTAACTCAAATGTTATTAACCTAATGATAGAAGTAAACAATTTACATAAAGGATTTAATGGTGTTGAGATTTTAAAAGGAATAACAACTTCATTTAAACCAGGAGAAACAAGTTTAATTATTGGTCAGAGTGGTTCAGGGAAAACAGTATTTTTAAAGTCATTAATCGGTTTGCATATACCAGAGCAAGGAACTATTGTTTATGATGGACGGGTAAATGTTGATATGACCATAGAAGACAAACGCCAATTTCGTCAAGAATTAGGAATGGTATTCCAAGGAAGTGCTTTGTTCGATTCGCAAACAGTAGAAGAAAATGTAATGTTTCCTTTAAAGATGTTTACCAAACAACCTGAAAGTGAAATGTTAGATAGAGTAAACTTTGTGTTGAACCGTGTAAATTTAGAGAACTCTAATAAAAAGTTTCCAGCAGAACTATCAGGAGGGATGCAAAAACGCGTAGCAATTGCACGTGCGATTGTAATGAACCCTAAATATTTATTTTGTGATGAACCAAATTCAGGATTAGATCCGCAAACATCAATTGTTATAGATAACTTAATTCAAGAAATTACCGATGAGTATCAAATAACGACTGTGATTAATACACACGACATGAATTCGGTGATGGAAATAGGAGATAAAATTGTTTTTCTAAAAAATGGGGTAAAAGCATGGGAAGGATCACACAAAGAAATCTTCAAAACAGATAACGATGCAGTGGTAGATTTCGTGTATTCATCTAACTTATTCAAAAAAGTTAGAAAAGCATACTTAAATGATGTTTAGGTAACTTTCTGTTAATTAATGAGTAACAAAAAACACGGATTTTTTTTTAAAATAAACTCAAAAAAAAGTTTGTGGAAACAATAAAAGCTTCTATATTTGCACCCGCAAACGCAGAAAAGCAAAAGCAAATAATGACCGGGTAGCTCAGTTGGTAGAGCATCTCCCTTTTAAGGAGAGGGTCCTGGGTTCGAGCCCCAGCCCGGTCACTAGTAAAGCTTCTCTAATTTACTGAGAAGCTTTTTTTAAAAGCTTTGGGGAGATTCCAGAGCGGCCAAATGGGACGGACTGTAACTCCGTTGTCTTACGACTTCGCAGGTTCGAATCCTGCTCTCCCCACGAAAACTCAATCATATCGATTGAGTTTTTTTGTTTGTCTAATTATATTGTTTAATATTTTGTATTTTTTGTTAAACAAAATATGTATTTTTGTTTGGTCTTAAAATAATATGATATGAGAAAAGTGTTGATACTCTTAGTATTACTGCAATCTTTTGTTGGGGTATCTCAAAATAGTGGGGGAATATCAGGAAAGCTTATTGATTCTAAAACAAGAGAAGTGCTTCCTTTCGTAAATGTTTTAGTCTATGGAACAGAAATAGGAGCAGTTTCAAATGAAAAAGGAGAGTTTGTTTTGAATAATGTTCCTTTGGGGTATAATAAAATACAGGCTTCGTTTGTAGGCTATAAAACGTTAATTTCTGATGAGTATTTAGTTACTAAAGATAATTCGCCATATATAACCTTAGAGTTGATTGAAGATGCAACACAGCTAAAAGAAGTTCAAATACAAGCGCCATTATTTAAAGAGTCTGTAACGAGTCCTTTATCGCTTCAAAGTTTGGGGGTAGCAGAAATAGAAAAGAACCCTGGAGGGAATAGAGATGTACTAAAAGTAATTCAGTCTTTTCCAGGAGTAGCCTCTAATCCTGGATTTAGAAATGATATCATTATTAGAGGTGGAGCAACCTCTGAAAATAAATTTTATTTAGATGGAATTGAAGTTCCAGTAATTAATCAC
The DNA here is from genome assembly GCF_036350695.1 of Tenacibaculum sp. FZY0031. Taxonomy (NCBI): domain Bacteria; kingdom Pseudomonadati; phylum Bacteroidota; class Flavobacteriia; order Flavobacteriales; family Flavobacteriaceae; genus Tenacibaculum; species Tenacibaculum sp. FZY0031. The sequence continues at coordinate 75,988 of NZ_JAZDVY010000007.1, read as the reverse complement.
TTTCAAACACAGGGAGCTACAGGAGGTCCTGTGGGAATTATGAATGCGGATTTAATTCGTAAAGTTGATTTTTATTCAAGTGCATTTCCTGCCAATAGAGGCAACTCGTTAAGTTCTGTTATAGAGTTTACTCAAAAAAGAGGAAACCCAAATTCACTAAACACAAGAGCAACTATTGGCACTTCAGATGCAGGAATAACCTTAGATGGTCCATTAGGAAAGAATACAACTTTTATGTTTTCTGCACGTCAATCGTATTTACAGTTTTTATTTAAGTTGATAAAACTACCTTTTTTACCAACCTATAGTGATTTTCAAGTAAATGTTAAATCGCAATTATCAAAAAATAGTGAATTATCAATAGTTGCTTTGGGAGCTATTGATGATTTTGAAATAAATAAAGAGGTAAACGATGGTGAAACAGATTTAGAAACGATAAAGAGAAATAAAGTTATTTTAAATGCTGTTCCCGTAAACAGTCAATGGAATTATACAGTAGGAGCCAGTTATAAGTATTTTGCACCAAACTCAACACATTTAGTTGTGCTTAGTCGAAATGAGTGGAAAAACAAGGCGATAAAATATTTTTTAAATGAAGAAATACCAGCAAACTTATTGTTAGATTATTCATCAAAAGAAATAGAGAATAAGTTACGATATGAACACAGTTTTAAAAGTGGCAATAAGATTGATTTTAATCTAGGTTTTAATCTGGAAACTGCAAGATATACGAATAACAATTATCAGAAAAATGCTAATTCAGATGGAGTAACGATCTACGATTTTAATTCAGCAATTAATTTTGTTAAATATGGAGTTTTCGGACAAGTGTCAAAAAGATATTTAGATGAAAAGTTAGGAGTTTCTTTTGGAGTTAGAATGGACGGAATTGACTACAATTCAGAAATGAAAAATCCGTTCAATCAATTTTCACCGAGGTTATCGTTGAGCTATGATTTGTCTGAAAAATGGACGGTGAGTTCTTCAGTTGGTCGGTATTATCAATTACCATCTTATACGGTGTTAGGATATAAAAATAATGTAGGGGAGTTTGAGAATAAAAAAGGATTGAAGTATATACAATCAGATCATTTTGTAAGCGGATTGAGTTATAAGCCTGATACAGGTTCAAAAATAACTTTTGAAGGGTTTTACAAAGGATATAAAAACTATCCTTTTTCGCTAAGAAATCAAATAAGCTTAGCAAACCTAGGTGCTGATTTTGGTATTATAGGAAACGAAGCAGTGAGTTCAACATCTGAAGGTCGAGCGTATGGATTTGAGTTATTGGCACAGAAAAAATCGTATAGTGGATTGTACGGAATTGCATCGTATACTTTTGTAAGAAGTGAATTTAAAGATGCACAAGGAGCCTATATTCCTTCCACTTGGGATAATAAGCATTTGCTAACAATTACAGCAGGAAAAAAACTAAATAAAAATTGGGAGATAGGTACGAAATTTCGATTAGTTGGAGGAAAGCCTTATACACCTTACGATTTAGTGGCCTCTTCTTTAAAAGACAACTACGATGTGCAAAACGGAGGAATTTTAGATTACTCCAAACTCAATTCGAAACGATTGGATACATATACACAGTTAGATATACGTATCGATAAAACATGGTTCTTAAAAAAAGCCGCTATTAATTTGTATTTTGATATTCAAAATATATATGCTAGTAGCGCTAAACAACAACCATTTTTACTACCTATTGAAGACGAAAACGGAAGAATAACCGATCCTAATGATGCTTCTAGGTATTTGTTAGAAGAAATAGCAAGTACAACAGGACGAGCTTTACCTCGTATAGGAGTTATCGTTGATTTTTAACAGTTTTGAAGTTTGATACTCTTTTAAAAAGAGTAAATTGCTTGCTTAAATTAGCATAAGATTTTTACATATGAAAAAAATTCTATTAGGAGCAGCATTCACTTTTTTAAGTATAACAGCAATTTCAGCACAAAAATATCAGTTTTCAACAGTAAAAGATATTGAAGATACAGAAGTAAAAAGTCAAGGAAGAACAGGAACGTGTTGGAGTTTTTCTACCACCTCTTTTTTAGAATCAGAAATTATCAGGTTAACAGGTAAAAAAATCGACTTATCTGAAATGTATACGGTTCGTAATACGTATTCTGATAAAGCTACTAATTATTTATACCGTCAAGGAAAAGCACAATTTAGTGAAGGAGGTTTGGCACATGATGTTATTAATTCGGTAGAAAAATACGGCGTGGTTCCTGAGCAGGTTTTTACAGGTTTAGATTTGGGACAAAATAAACACAATCATGCAGAAATGATTGCAGTATTAAAATCGATGTTAGATGCCTATATCAAAAACCCAGCAGGAGAGTTAAGTCCGAAATGGAAACAATCAGTTGAAAGTGTTTTAGATGTATATTTAGGGAAGAATACAGAAGAGTTTACTTTTGAAGGGAAAAAATATACCCCTAAGTCTTTTGCAGAATACGTTAAGATTACTCCTTCAAATTACGTAACAATTAGTTCATTTGAACATGTGAAAAAATACGATCAATTTATTTTAAACATTCCAGACAATTTTTCAAATGGAGCATTTTACAATGTTTCTTTAGATGAATTAGTAGCAGTAACAGAAGAAGCAATTAACAAAGGATACACCGTAGAGTTAGATTGTGACGTTTCGGAAGAAACGTTTTCATCAAAAAACGGAGTAGCTATAATTCCTGCTAGTAGTATAGAAAACAAAAAAGCATTGACTGAAATAGTAGAAGAAAGAACAATTACACCAGGTTTGCGTCAAAGTGAGTTTGAAAATTTTAATACGACAGATGATCACTTAATGCACATTGTAGGTTTGGTGAAAGACCAAAAAGGAAACACCTATTTTAAAGTAAAGAATTCTTGGGGTAAAAATCAAGGAAACCAAGGGTATGTATACATGTCGGTTCCTTATTTTAGGTTGAAAACCATATCTGTTTTATTACATAAAGATGCAGTTACGCCAAAATTAAAAAGCAAATTAGAGATCAAATAAGAATAAACTCTTTTAAGAGGATGTAAAACGCTTGGAGGTTTAGAATCTTCAAGCGTTTTTTATATCTTTTCTAACAAGGGAATTTTGTATCTTTCCGAAGTTAACAGAAATCAAAAATTATGGAAGAAAATAAACAAGAAGAAGCTGCAGAGCAGTCAAAGCAGGAGATACAGCAGGATGCAAAAGGTTTATGGGAAAAGATAAAAAAGTTTATTTTAGAATTACTCGATTTTAGAGATGATACAGACCAAGAGGCAACAATAGAAGCAATAAAAAGCGATATTTCTTTTAAAGGAGCAACAGCTTGGATTTTAATCTGTTCTATTTTTGTGGCGTCTATCGGGTTAAATGCAAATTCAACAGCAGTTGTAATTGGAGCCATGTTAATATCTCCACTAATGGGACCTATTTTAGGAGTGGGTATGTCGATTGCTATTAACGATATTGATACATTACGAAAATCGTTAACAAACCTAGCAACGATGATTGTGTTAAGTTTATTGACTGCATTTTTATTCTTTTTTATATTTCCACTTCGCGAAGAAACCTCAGAATTATTAGGAAGGGTAAGACCCGATATTCGCGATGTATTGATCGCTTTTTTTGGTGGATTGGCATTAATTATTGCCAGAACCAAAAAAGGAACGATTGCTTCAGTAATCTTTGGAGTGGCAATTGCTACAGCTTTAATGCCACCTTTATGTACAGCAGGGTATGGTTTGGCAATAGGTAATTTCGACTACTTTTTAGGGGCGATGTATTTATTTACCATCAATACTATTTTTATTGCTTTGGCAACCTTTTTAGTATTGAAGTTATTAGGCTTTACTATGATTCGCTATGTAAATTCTGCCAAACGTAAAAGAATTGCACAAGTAGCCTCTTTTATTGCCTTTTTAGTAATGGTTCCGGCAGTATTTACCTTTGTTGGGGTGTATAATGAAAGTGTAATAGATGCAAGCTATAAAAGGTTTTTAAAAGCAAAAGTATATGATAATCCTAACTTATGGTTGCAGCGTGAAAAATTAGAGGTTAAAGAAAAAACAATACAACTGTTCTTTAATGGTGATGTAAGCGACGCAACGGAATCTTTTTTGAGGAATGAATTAAAAACGTTTCCTAAAATAGATTCATATTCTCTAGTTATTAATGAAAATAAAGCTAAGAGTGTTGACAGAGTAGTAGATGCTTATGATAGGGCTGTAAAAGAGTTAGATGAAAAAGACAATATTATAAAAGGTTTACATATGGAGATTGATGACTTGAAAAGAACCATCTCTAACTTAAATCAAACTATAGAACAAGAAGCGTTGTATAGAGATAAAAACTCAATACCTTTCAGTAAAATTAGTACAGAAGCTAAAATTCGATTTAATGAAATTAAAGAAATGAGCTTAGCGAAGGTATTATCATCGAGTGATTTTATAAAAGTTGATACGACTACTGTAGTTTCTGTTAAATGGAATGAAAGGTTGAAGGATTCTATTATCGTTAAAAATGAAAAAGAATTGAGAAGCTGGATACAGAAAGAATTGAAAACAGAGAAAATTCAGATACGAAGAAAGTAAAAACAAAAAATAAAAAACCGAGCTATAAGCTCGGTTTAATTTTTTGATTACTTGTTAGAGTATTCACAGTAAATAAGAGAAGACTCCAATTACCATTTATAAGACACCATAATTTTAAAAGAGTCACAAATAATGGTTAAAGTTTGTTGAAATATAGGCTTTTGATGATTCCGTCTGAAAGTCCAATTTTGGGGACATAAATTTTTCTTGCTCCACTCCATTTCATAGCAGACAAGTATATTTTTGTAGCAGGAATAATTACATCGGCTCTATCTGGGTTTAAACTTAATTCTGAAATACGCTCTTGATAACTCATCTTTTTTAAGAATTGATACTGAGCATTGAGGTAAATGTAAGAAATAGGTTTTCCAGCGTCTCTACCAGACATTTTAAATAACTTATTAATATTTCCTCCAGAACCAATTAAAGAAATTCGCTTATAGTCGCTAGTATTTTCTTCAATCCATTTTTGAACTTTTTTAAAAAGAACTTTGTTTTCGGGTTTGGTATTATTGAGTACTCGTACAGTACCAATTTTAAACGATTTAGAGTTGATAATTTTCCCTCTAGAAAATAAGGTGAATTCCGTACTACCCCCACCAACATCTACATACAAGTAGGTAGCGTCTGATTCTATTAATTGATTTAAATCAGTTGAAGAAATTATGGCAGCTTCTTTTTTTCCATCAATAATATCAATTTTAACATCGGTATTCTTTAAAATAGTAGCGGCAACTTCCTCGCCATTTTCAGCTTCTCTCATTGCTGAAGTAGCACAGGCCTTGTACCTTTCAACACCATGAATTTTCATGATTAATTTAAAGGCTTGCATAGCATCAAGCATTCTTTGAGTATTTGCTTCTGATATTTTTCCGGAAACAAAAGCGTCAGCCCCTAATCGAATGGGTACACGAACTAAAGATGATTTTTTAAATAAAGGTTCTTTGTTTTTTTCTTCAATAACATTAGCTACTAATAACCTTACTGCATTAGATCCAATATCAATAGCGCCGTATTTCTTTATCTTCAAAATGTATTGATTTATCTGTGATTTTTAGGAAATTCCACTAAAATTGTATTTCCCTTTTTAATATCTTTCCAGTGTTTTGTATCAAACTCTATTCCAATAACCCCACAAGTAGTTACATGGGCAATAGGTTTGTTTCCAAACTTATTTACAAAACTATTAATACCGTGGTCGTGGCTAAATACAATAGCACTACTAAAGCTATCGTCAAGAGCTTTTACAGTTTTTACCAAATAACCATCACTAAAGCTATACAACTGGCGTTTTATTTTGAGGTTGGATAAAGGATATCCAAAATTTTCACAAAAAATAACAGCTGTATGTAGTGCTCTATTGGCACTACTGGAAAGAAATACGTCAGGTCTTTTTATTTCTTCCGCTAGGTACTTAGATAAAAGATGGGCATCATTAATACCACGTTCTTTTAAAGGTCTGTCAATATCTTTAACGCTCTCATAATTCCATGATGATTTTGCGTGACGAACGATATAAAGTGTTTTCATTTAATTGTAAAAAGCTATGTAAATATAAAACTAAGGAGCTAAACGTTCAAGTTTCCAAGAAAAATCTTTTTGTAAAGTGTATCTAATACGGTCGTGCATACGGTTAGGACGTCCTTGCCAAAACTCAATAGAAACTGGTTTTACTAAAAAACCACCCCAATGTTTAGGTCTAGGGATTTCTTGATTTTCAAACTTTTTTTCAAAAGAAGCAAGCTTGTCATCTAGCTCATTACGAGAGGTAACTACCTCACTTTGATTCGAAGCCCAGGCTCCTAATTTACTCCCGTCAGGTCTCGATTCGAAATACCCGTCAGACAAATTCTCAGCAAGCTTTTCAGCCTTTCCTTTAATAATAATTTGTTGTTCTAAACCAGCCCAAAAAAAAGACAAACACACATGATTGTTATTTACAATAGCTTTTCCTTTCTCTGAATGGTAATTGGTATAAAAAATAAAACCTTCCCAAGTGTATTTTTTTAATAAAACAACCCTGCTTTTCGGATAACCATCTAGTCCGATAGACGCAATTGTCATAGCATTTGCTTCCTCTACCATTTCAGATTCATCTGCAGCAAAAAACCAATCTCTAAACAATTCAATAGGGTTTTCAGGACAGTTATGCTCTAGTAATGCTCTTTTTTCGTAAGATTTTCTATAGTCACTTAAATCGTGTGCCATTATTGTTAATTTATACTATGTAAAAGTACAACATTATCAAAAGTATTGTAGGTCTTAGGTATTAAAATTTAGCAAGATTTGAACAATCAAAAGCAAGAATGGTAAAATAAAGGGAGTTAAGTAATCTTAGTTTTGATATGCAAAACAATTCATCCGTAAAATTATACAGTTGAGTAGTTCTTTTTGTGCTAAGGGGTGAAAAGAGAGCAGTTTTGTAGCGTCAAAAACGAACAAAATGAAACATTTATTACTTATTGTATGCTTTTTAATGCATGCGTTATTAATTGCACAAACTACCATTTCAGGAAAGATAATCGATGCGAAAGGGACTCCTATTGAAGGAGCCAATGTGTATTTAGAAGGAACGTATGATGGAACTTCATCTGATGCAAAAGGAAACTTCTCTTTTATCACTTCAGAAAAAGGACAACAAACATTAACGGTGTCTTTTATTTCTTTTGAAACCTATACAAAAACAGCCGATGTATCAATGTTTAAAAATTTGAAAGTGACACTTCGTGAAGATGTAAATACATTGGATGCCGTTACCATAAATGCAGGAACTTTTGAAGCAGGAGATAACGCAAAAGTAACAGCGTTAAAACCTTTAGATGTAGTAACAACCGCAAGTGCTTTGGGAGATTTTGTAGGAGCCTTGCAAACCTTACCAGGAACCTCTTCGGTAAGTGAAGATGGGCGTTTATTTGTTCGTGGAGGGGAAGCGGATGAAACACAAATTTTTATTGATGGAATTCGCGTGTTTACTCCGTATAGTCCTTCTGCCCCGAACATTCCTACTCGTGGTCGATTTTCTCCGTTTTTATTTAAAGGAATCACGTTTTCAACAGGAGGATATTCTGCGGAATACGGTCAAGCATTGTCTAGTGTTTTATTACTAAATACGAATGACGAAACAATACAAGAGAAGACAGATATCTCACTAATGACAGTTGGTTTAGGAGTAGGAAACACACAAGTATTTGGAAAGAATTCACTAAGTGTGAACGCTTCGTATATCAATTTAGCACCTTATCAAAAGTTGTTTCCCGACAGAAATGCTTGGAACAAACCAGTACAATCATTAAATGGAGAAGCGGTATACCGATTTAGGTTTCAAAACGAGTCTTTGTTGAAATTATATGGAGCCTATAGCTATACTGATTTTGATCTGATTCAAAATGATATTAACTATGAAGATGGGGTTCGTTTTGGTTTGAAAAATAGAAACTTGTATTTCAACGGATCCTATAAGCAACAGTTAGCGAATAACTGGACAGTCTCAGGTGGAGCCTCGTTTACCAACGATAATTCAAAAATGAATATACTGGATGATAAAGTTGTAGATAATGAAAACTCAGCTCATGTTAAAGCAACATTAAAAAAGAGATTTTCAAATCGATTTAAATTAAGTTTTGGAGCAGAATATTTTATAACTGATTTTTCTGAAGATTATAACAGTGAAACAAACGGAAATACGACTTACGGATTTGATAATAATATCTTTGGAAGTTTTGTTGAAATAGATCTCTTTTTTAGTAAAAAGTTAGCAACAAAAGTAGGAGTGCGTATGGAAAACTCGGAATTGTTAGACGAATTCACCATTTCACCAAGAGCTTCTATAGCATACAAATCAGGAGAAAATGCACAGTTTTCATTTGCTTACGGACGCTTTTATCAGAACCCTAAAAATGAATACCTAAAATTCAATACGCAATTTAAAGCAGAGAATACGTCTCATTTTATAGCGAATTATCAGTATGTAAAAAACAAACAGATTTTAAGAATAGAAGGGTATTATAAAAAGTATCAAGATTTAGTAAAATATGATACTAATAGAGCATTACCCTATTCAAACTACTCAAACTTAGGTGAAGGGTATGCTAAAGGAATAGATGTTTTTTGGAGGGATAATAAAAATGTGAAAAATACAGATTATTGGGTGTCCTATTCGTTTTTAGATACAGAAAGAGATTATAAAAATTACTCAACAAAAGCTACACCAAATTTTGCATCAAAGCATAATGTATCTGTTGTAGCAAAGCATTGGATAGAAGATTGGAAAAGTCAAGTTGGGGTGAGTTATAATTTTGCTTCAGGTAGAAGTTATACCAACCCTAATAAAGGCGGGTTTTTAAATCAAAAAACAAAGAATTATAACTCTGTAAGCTTGAATTGGGCATACTTACTTAGCCAACAAAAAATACTGTATTTCTCGGTAAATAATGTTTTAGGAACACAAAATGTGTTTGGATATAATTATAAGGATGCACCAAATTCTGAAGGTAGTTTTAACCGACAAGCTATAATACCATCGGCAGATAGGTTCTTTTTTGTTGGTTTTTTTTGGACGATTAGTGATAATAAAAAAGAGAATCAGCTAAACAATTTATAAAGAATAACAACTCAGCCATAAAAAAGAACAGCTCAGTGTTCTTTTTTATATACATAGCAACAATCAAAAGATATTTGAAGTATAAACTAAAAATCAATTAAACATGAAAAAAGTAATCACATTAGTACTATTAGTATTTGCAATAAGTATTTCAGCACAAACTCAATATGAAAAAGGAATGACAAAGGCATTTGAGTTATGGAAAGACAACAAAACAATGGAAGCAGCTCAATTATTTGAGCGTATTTCAACAGCAGAAAGAGAAAACTGGTTACCATCTTATTATGCGGGAATGATTCTTATAGTAGAAAGCTTTCAAATAAAAGAAGAAGCAAGGTTGATAGCCAAATTAAATAAGGCACAGGAATTTTTGGATACCGCAAAATCGATTTCACCTGAAAATCCAGAAATATTAATAACACAAGCATTGTTACATGTTTCATATATGGCATTTGATGGTCAAAAATATGGAATGACCATGTCGATGAAAAATACAAGTTTGTATGAAAAAGCACTGCAAATAGCACCGAACAACCCGAGAGTTATTTTAAGCAAAGCAGAATCAGATATGGGAGCAGCACGTTTTTTTGGTCAATCTACAGAACCTTTTTGTAATAATGTTAAAAAAGCGATAGCGTTAGGTAAAAAAGAAAAAATAGCTGAAAAATTTTACCCTAAATTTAATGTACAAAGGGCAGAACAAGTATTAAAAAAATGTATGAAGTCCTAATACGTTTACACTAATAGGTTGAAGAAGTTAATTTTTTTAGGAGTAGTAAAAGGAGGAATATTAATTAAGTGAAGTGTATCATAAAAAGTAAACGAAGTTTTATAAATCCAAACGTGTATTTCACCTCTTGAAATTTGTATTTAAGGTTTTCACTGTAAAAAAGAAGGTTGTTGCTAGTGTTTGAGTGGAATCATTTATTTGTTAATGTTGTGTTAATTAACATAAAGAGCTGTGATTTATGTGTTTGGTTTTTAAAGGGTTATTTTTTGTTTTCTTCCAATGAAAGCAAAAACTACCCTTTTGTTTAGGGATTTCCTTTCTTGATAACCTATTTTTGTATCAAAATTAACTGTTATGAAACACAGGTATGACAGAAATAGGCTATATGTTAATCAAAATGAACAGGAAATTGTTAAAAATTTTCCAGTATTATTAGGAGGAGCGGGTATTGGAAGTATAATAGCTGAGTGTGCGTTGCGTTTTGGTTTTGAAAACATAACGATAATTGATGGAGATCAGGTAGAAAGTTCTAATTTAAATAGACAAAATTACCGGGAAAAAGATGTGTCGATTCATAAAGTTAAGGCGTTAAAAGAGAGGTTAGAATCTATAAATAGCAATGCAAATATTAAAATTCATAATTGCTTTTTAACAGAAGAAAACGTTCAGGAATTAATAGAAGGACATAAGGTGGCTATTAATGCATTAGATTTTTCATCAGACGTTCCATTGCTTTTTGATGAAATCTGTCAACAAAAGAATATTCCAGTTTTACATCCTTATAATTTAGGTTGGGGAAGTTTAGTTACAGTAATTACACCAGATAGTATTTCTTTAAGGTCTTTAGCTAAAAAAGGAGAAAAGTTTAGTGAATTAAGTGTCGTTGAATATGTTTCTAGTTATATGAGATTTTGGGGAGAACCCCAAGAGTGGTTAGAAAACATCATACATGACTATATCCATGAAAAAGAAAAGTTATCTCCACCTCAATTATCGGTAGGATCATGGAACGTAGCAGGAATGTGTGTACATCTACTTTTTAATATCGCTACAAAAAGGGAGGTAAAGAGTTTTCCTGAGTTTTATTTTTCTTCTTTGTTTGGAAGTTAAATTAGTTTATTGTTAGTTGCAAACACAATTGCTTCTGAAATGTTTGCTACTTCTAACTTTTCAAATAGTTTTCTTCTGTGAAATTTAACTGTATCGGGAGAAACGTACATTGTTTCAGCCATTTCGTTTATTGTAAAACCTCTAACGGAATATCTTAAAATTTCTTTTTCTCTATTTGACAACTCTATTTTCTTTTCTATTTTCCAAAAGTCGCCCTGTAAATCATATTTAAAAATCTTGTTCTCCCCTTTTTTAGATATTTTTATGTTTCCAGAGTTTTGCTCATTAGAAATAGAAATAATGCAAATAGCCTTCCATATCTTTCCTTCATTAGTAAGAAATAAAGGAGTAAGTTTTTGATTTATTAAAAGAACTTTTCCTTCCTTATTTTTCAGGTGAAAATCATAAGAAATAGAGTGAAGTTTTCTTTCTTCAATAGGTATTCCCTCATAGAAATCAAAACCGATGGTATTTATTTTTAAAAGTAATTGTAAGTCTTCGGGGATTACATAATTAAAATAAAAAAGGTATCCCATTTCTTCAACTTCCTTGGCTGAATGGCCACAAAGAAAAAGAGGATTTTCAGAAACGAATTCAAATCCTTTCTTTTGGTAGTCAATTACATAAATACTTTTGTAAGTCGTCCTTGCAAAGGCTTTAATTGCCTCTACATAGTTCTCTGTTTGTTTTTTCTCCTCATCAGAAACATGATATACAGTGTTTCGCGATGAAAAAAAGTCATTCACGTTATTCATAGATTAGTAGGGGGGCTTTGGTGCCAAATTAAGCAAATAATTTAGTAATAAGCAATATTTTTTATTAATATAACATTATTTCTAAAGACAAGTTGCTTTCTTATTAATACGAACTACTATTTTGTGTAGTAAGTTGATGGTTTTAACTAGTTAGTTTTGAGTGTATAAAAAAACAATACTCATGAAAAACTATTTAGAAAGACTGTCAACAAAAGAAATATTTAATTTATCAAAATTTGTAGTTGAGGAAAATTTCAAACATCATTCAGAAGGGAAAGGAGAACTAATAAAAAAAAAAGATATTTTGTCTGTTTATAAAGAAGAGATAAGATATATTAAAAATTCTAAGATTTTTGTTTGTAAAGATCATACTGGAGAAATAACAGGAGCGATACGTGTTTTGAAATGGAATTATGTAGATAAACTCCCAATTCAAAGTATTTTTGGAATCAATCCTTTAATGGTTGTTGAAGACAAAGAATTACATGAAATATGGCATATAGGACGATTTGCAATAAAAAAAGGGGTTAAAGATATTAACCTATTTAAAAAACTAATGCTTTGCGCTATAGCTCCGGTATGTAAAAATAAAAACAATATTGCTTTTGCAGAATGTGATAGTAAATTATTAAGAGTGCTTTTTTTATTAGGAATTAAACCAGTCGTAGTAGGAAAATCAGTTAATTACTTAGGGTCAGAGACCATACCAATAAGTTTACCCTATAATGGACTTATAGAGTTTTATGAGGAAAATAAGCACTTAATTACAGACGGAAAACTACTGTAAATTAGGACGAAAAAAGAAAACTACCCTTTTGTGTAGTTTTCTTTTTTTTTTTGAGAACTATATTTACCACGTTTTTAAAAAATAAATAAGCCCTCTGTGATAGGGAATAGCGAAGCTGTGTTTAAGTAAATAAGTATTGTTATGAAATTTGATTGTGGTTGGTATGTATTGTACGTTAAATCTTGTTGGGAGAAAAAGGTACATGAATCATTAAAAGAAATTTCTTTAGAATCTTTTTTACCACAAGTAAAAACGATTAGACAGTGGAGCGATAGAAAAAAAACAATTCTAAAACCGTTATTTCCATCGTATGTTTTTGTAAATATTAACTCATCACTAGAGTTTCATCAAGCTCTGTCTGTAAATGGAGCTTGTGCATATATTCGTTTTGGGAAAGACTATGCTCGTGTTAACGAGAAAGAAATTACTCAAATAAAACTACTTATAGGGGATGAAAATATTTCTGAGATAGAAACAGACTCAAAACTTCCTCAGGTAGGAGAGATTAGGAGGATTTCTTATGGCTCGTTGAATGGATTAGATTGTGAAATTATAAAAGCTGACAATCACAATAAACTTATTGTAAGAATTGACTCATTACGTCAAAATATAACTGCAGTGATACCTTCTCATTTATTAGAAGAGATACAAAAGAAAAAGCTTTGTTAAGCTAACATATTTAAGTACTACTACTTAGAATTTACTATCAAAAAAAACTACTATTATGACAACTAATGCGACCTATCATCGCGAACATTTTTTTGTTCAAGAAGAGTTAGACCTTATTAAGAAAAGTGTTTTAGAAAACATAGAAAGTTCTCAATCTAAAAACATGATTGAACTTAAAAATATAGATTCTATATATGAAAAGTTACAGCTTTTTTTTAAGGAAGAATTGGGGAAAGAGGTAGAGTTTTTAAATTCATTTATCTTTTTTGCGAGTAGTACAACAATGGATTCAAGAATGAAATCTAGTAATATGGGGTGGCATACAGACGGAACCTGCTCGTTAGTAGATGGTGATTGTTATAATGTTTGGATACCTATTTACAACGATTCTGAATCGACAGGCTTAGAGATTGTTTCTGAAGGTAAAAACCCTGAATTATATACTCAGTTTGGAGATCCTACAGAGATTCCTGTAATTTATTCTAGAGAAAACTCTGAAGAGATTTACCATTTTTTTGGGAATTCAATTCCTGAAGATACAGATTTAATAATAGTAAAAGTAGCTTCGGGGCTCGTGCTGCCATTAGCTAAAAAGAATCTCAATATAGATAAGTATGAAAACCCTACACCAGGAGATATTGTAGTATTTAAACAGTCTGAATTACATAGAGGGTTTCACGATGGAGGAATCCGTATTCAGTTGAGTCTAAAATTTAGACTTAAAAATGCTGAGATTAATCAAAAATCAACAAATCAGTTTTACAAACTTTTTGAAACGGTAACTTTAGGAGAAAAGAGTTTCAATGATTACCAAAGGTTTTTAGAGTTTATTCATCCAAAAGAAAAACTTAGTAAACATGGAAGTCTTGAAAATGAAGCTATAAGCTCTCTCTTAAGTATGAGCATGTAAAATAAACTCCTTTTTAAACTCTCAATTTACTCAAGAATGAATACTCTTATAGATGTTTTAAATAACCAAAAAAACGATAACCTTTTACTTACTTTTATTGAAGGAAGTGATAAGGAAACTTTTTTTAAAGGAAAAGAATTGCGAGAAAAAGCAAACAAGGTTTTAGCTTTTTTACAAAGTAAGGGGATTCAGCCGAAAGAAGAGTTAGTGTTTCAAATAGAAGATAACGAAACTTTTATCATAGTATTTTGGGCTTGTTTATTAGGAGGAATAATTCCTGTGCCACTAGCACAAGGAAGAACAGCAGATCATTTTCATAAACTTTTTAAAGTGTGGGGGTTATTAAAGAAACCACACTTGATAGTTTCACCACAGTATTTATCTCGAATAGCAAAGGAAGCAGTTGTATCTAAAACAGAAGAGCTATTTTTAAGAATAAAAGAAAATACGTTATTTATTGAAGAACTCTTCTCGGTTGAAAAAGAAGCCATTGCTGCAGATGTAAAAGAAGATGATATAGCGTATATACAGTTTTCATCAGGTTCTACAGGAAACCCTAAAGGGGTTACTTTAACTCATAAGAATTTAATAACAAACATCAGAGGGATACTAGATGGGATTAATGCTCCTTCAGATGGCGATTTGTTTTTCTCATGGATGCCTTTAACGCACGATATGGGACTTATAGGGTTTCATTTAACCCCTTTTTTAGCTGGGTGGAATCATTATATAATGTCAACAAGTCTGTTTATTAGACGTCCACTCTTATGGTTGGAAAAAATTTCAGAACACAGAATAACATTCTCTGCTTCTCCTAATTTTGGTTATAGTTACCTCATAAGACGATTTAAAAAAGACAGTATTAAAAATCTTGATTTATCAAGTTTGCGTATAATTGTTAATGGAGCCGAACCTATTTCTGCTGATTTATGTAATGAGTTTTATAATGTATTTTCTAATTACGGACTTCGAAGTAATGTTATTTTTCCAGTATATGGATTAGCAGAAGCTAGTTTAGCTGTTACATTTTCAAACCCAATAGAAAATGTGAAGTCTATTGAAGTTGATAGGAAATATCTAGGAATGGGAGACCGTGTTCATGTTATAAATAAAGATAAATCTCTATCATTAGTTAATGTAGGAAAACCTATAAAAGGATGCCGTGTTAGGATTGTAGATTCAAATAAAGTTCCGGTGGAAGAAGGAATAATTGGTGAAATTCAAATAGAAGGAAACAACGTTACTGCTGAATATTATGGAAATGAAATAGCCACTCATAAAACCATAGGTAAAGATGGTTGGTTGAGCACAGGTGATATGGGGTTCTTTTATGAAGAAGATCTTTTTGTTAGTGGAAGACTAAAAGATGTAATTTTTATTAATGGACAAAATTATTATGCCCATGACTTAGAGAAAATTTTAGATGGTATTTTAGATATAGAACTAGGAAAAGTAGTTGTAGCAGGCCATGTTAACTCAAAAGGAGAAAATAAAACCATTGTTTTTGTTTATTTCAAAAAGTCCCCTGAAAAATTTATCGATACTCTTATAGCTGTAAAGAAGAAAATTAATTTTGTGTTTGGCTTTGAACCTGATGATATCATACCAGTAAAAGAAATTCCTAAAACTACTAGTGGAAAAGTACAGCGTTATAAATTGATTGAGCGTTATAGCAATTCAGAGTTTGATGATGTTTTAAGAATTATTAATGAGCATTATAAAACCTTAAGTGAAAATGAAAATCATGATGTACCAAAAACTCCTGTAGAAAGTAAAATAATTAAGGCATGGCAAACAGTGCTAGGCCATAGGAATTTTGGAATTTCTGATAAATTTTTTGAGGTAGGAGGAAACTCACTAAAAGGAGCTCAGGTTTTAAATATTATTCAAAAAGAATTTGATATAGAATTAGGTTATGATCAATTGTATGAGAAGCAAACGGTTAAAGACATAGCAGAACTATTAGAAAATAATAAGAGTAAAACTACTTATCAGGCAATTCCAATACAAGGAAAAGAAGTGGGGTACTCACTTACCTCAATGCAAGAAAGGCTCTATTATTTTTGGCAGTTAAATCCAGAAGCAACAGCTTACAATGTGCCTTTGGCAATTTGTTTTAATGGGCGTTTAGATGTTGGAAAGTTAGCAATGGCTTTTAATGAGGTTGTTGCAAGACATCAAGTACTAAGAACACATTTTACGCTTAAAAACCAAAAACCTTATCAGGCATATGTTGATTCGATAGACCTAACCTTAAAGGTAACAGAAATAGAAAGTAAGAATCTTGATTCGGAATTGAAAAATAGGGTAATTCCATTTGATTTACATCAAGCGCCTTTATTTCGAATAGAATTGTTAAAAGAGTCTAAAAACAAACATGTTCTATTCATAGATGCACCACATATAATTATAGATGGTATTTCAATGAGTTTATTACTCAAAGAAGTGTATACCGTGTATCAAGGTAAATCTGTTGATGCACTAGAAATTCAGTATAAAGATTATGCAGCATGGAGAAGTAATTTCGTAGCAACAAAAAAAGGGAGTGCACAGCAAAAATATTGGTTAGAAAGATTAGGTGGAGACTTATCTAAATCAGAGCTTCCCACAGATTTTAAAAGACCAAGTATTTTTAACTATGAAGGAGAAAAATATTCTTTTAGTATAAACCAAGAGTTGACAGATGAACTCAAAGCTGTAGCTCATAAGCAGAATGTGTCTTTATATGTAGTGCTGTTGGCAGCTTATACAATTACGCTGTCAAAATATATTAGGTCAGAAGAGGTTGTTGTAGGAGTACCTGTTTCAGGACGCGGACATTATCAATTACAAGGACTACTAGGAATGTTCGTAAATAATTTAGTACTTCGTAATTTTCCAGTAGGAGAAATACCATTTACAGAGTACCTTCAACAAATAAAAAAGAATGTTCTTAATGATTTAACAAACCAAAGCTATCCTTTTAGTGAGCTTATAAAAGATTTAAACATTAAGAATGACCCTAGTGGTAGTCCTTTTTTTAATACAATGTTTGTATATCAAAATATGGACATTCCAATACTGGAAACGGATGGTTTAAAAACAACGTCTTATTTCTTTGACTCAGGTATTGCAAAGTTTGATTTGACTTTAGAAATTATTGAGATGCCTGAGAAAATGGAATATTATATTGAGTTTGCAAAAGCATTGTTTAAAAGAGAAAGTATCATCGCTTTTGCAGAACATTATAAACAGTTGATACATCAAGTAGTAACCAACCCAAATAGATCAATTGCTGATTTGACATTAGTTTCTGAAGAGACGATGGAAAATTATTTTTTTAGGAATAAAAAAGCAGAAGAATATACATCGTTAAAAGTACATGAGCTTATAAGTTTTAAGGCAAAAAAACATCTAAATTCAGTAGCAGTTTCAGTGAATAAAAACACTGAGTTATCGTACGCTGATTTAGAGAGAAAATCAAGCTTATTAGCGAAGAAACTTCAAGAGAAAGGAGTAAAAAGAAACGTTCCTGTAGCCATTATTTTCGAAAAACACATAGACTTTGTAGTGTCTGTTTTAGCAGTATTAAAAGCAGAAGGATGCTTCATTCCTATTGAAGCAAATTATCCTGAGGATAGAATTCAGTTTATAGTTGAAGATTGTGGAGCAGAAATAGCATTGGTTACAGAAACTATAAGTAAAAACTCATACATTACAGAAGGCTGGAAGCCTATACGCATAGAAGAGAGAGAGGTGGTTTTGTTAGAACGAGTTAACGATGTTGGAATGAATGCTATTGAAGGAGCTAATCACTTAGCTTATATGATTTACACCTCTGGATCTACAGGAAAACCTAAAGGAGTAAAGGTAGCACATAGTTCGTTAATGAATTATTTAGAATGGGCAACAAAGGCCTATAACATTAATGAAAATTCAACATTTCCTCTATATACCTCTATTGCTTTTGACCTTACGTTAACATCAATATTTTTACCACTTATTTCAGGAAGCACGTTAAAAATTTATCAAGAAACAGATGAAAAGTTTTTGATAGAAAGTGTTTTAGCAGACAACCAAGTAACAGTATTAAAAGCGACCCCTTCACATTTAAAGATGATTAAAGATTCTTTTTTATTGAAGAAAGAAAGAACCCAAAGCAAATTAAAAACATTAATTGTAGGTGGAGAGGCTTTAGATTCTCTGTTAGCTAGTGATATTATGGACTTTTTTGAAGGTAAGATTCGACTATTTAACGAATACGGTCCTACTGAAACTACAATTGGTTGTGTAGTACACGAATATAACCCTTTGGTAGATAAAAGCAATAATGTTCCAATAGGAAGAGCAATTGCGAATACTCAAGTTTATGTATTAGATACGTACCAAAAACCTGTTCCTTTAGGGATAGCAGGCGAGTTATATATATCTGGAGATGGGGTATCAGAAGGCTATTTAAATAGAGAAGAACTAACAAAGGAAAAATTTATTCCCAATCCATTCATACCAGAGCAATTAATGTATCGTTCAGGTGATTTGGTAAAAAGAAAGTTAGATGGTAATCTTGAATATTTAGGGCGATTAGATGATCAGGTTAAAATTAATGGTCATCGAGTAGAGCTCGGAGAAATAGAAAAGGTAGTATACACAAATAAGAACGTTAAAAATGTAGTAGCTGTTTATAAAAAAGAAAAACCGTTATGGGTTTATCTTACATTAAGTAATCAAGAAGAGGTAGAAAAAGTTCAAGAGGAGATCAAATTAGAACTTAGAAAACAGCTTCCAGATTATATGGTTCCGAAACAAATTATAGTAATAGACGAAATTCCTCTTACTATAAATGGTAAGATAGCATATAATCAATTGCCCAATCCAATTCAAGCTTCCAATAAAGAATCGATAGCACCAACTTCAAAGGTAGCGGAACTATTAGTGGAAGCATGGAAAGAAATATTAGGGAATTCTAGAATAGGAATAACAAATAATTTTTATGAAGAAGGAGGAGATTCTATTAAAGCAATACAAATAGCCTCTAGGTTGTATGAAAAGAATATAAAAGTTAATGCTAAAGACATACTTACCTATCCTAATATACAACAGTTGATGAATTATGTTGAGATTATAAAAGAGGCTGATACTGAAGAAGAGTTAACAGGAAAGTTAGTAGAAAAGAACCCTATTCAACATTGGTTTTTTGATAGAAAATTGCAAAATCCTAACTTTTATACTCAATCAGTCTTATTAAGATGGGAAGATAAGATAGAAGAAGAACTTATATCAAAAACATTTATAGAATTATTTAATTATCATGATACACTTCGTTTAAGCTACAATGAAAAAGCACAAACTCTTTACTATAGAGAGCGAAATGAAAATTTACCTTTCGAATTAGAGAATTTCGAACTAAAAGGAAAGTTTGCAGACCTGATAAAAGAAGAAATACCTAAAGTACTGGTATCTGTTAAAAGTTCGATGAAAATAAACAGTACCCTACTAAAAGTAGCAATAATAACAATTGAAGCAGTAGATTATTTATTTATAACCGCTCATCATTTAATTGTAGATGGAGTCTCTTGGAGAATTTTGTTAAACGACATTTACCAAACATATAAAGCTGTTAAAGAAGGAGCTGATTTAAGACTACCAAAAAAATCGGCATCATTAATAACTTATCAGAATGAGATAAAAGAGTTATCAAGACAATTATCTGAGCAAGAAATTCATTTTTGGAAAGAAATAAAACAGAATGACTTTACTATATATCCAACTGAAATAATTCAAAATAAAGTAAGGGAGCAAAAAATAATAACGGCCGAATTATCAAAAGAGGATACTTCATTTTTGCTGAAAGAAGCAAACACTGTTTTCAATACGAATGCTGAGATACTATTAATTGTAGCATTGACAAAAACCTTGACAGAAGAATATAAAACGAATAAGGTAACAATAGAGTTGGAAGGACATGGAAGAGACTTAGAAGCTGTAAATACCTCGAGAACAATAGGATGGTTTACCTCATTGTTTCCCCTGTGTTTTGAAAGGAACCCTTCAATAAAAGAATCTATAAAAGATACGAAAGACCTTATAAAAAGCTTACCAGATGGGGGGATGCATTATGGAATTTTAAAATACTTAAATAACCAACTGAGTAAAGAAAAAACAAAGAATAATATTTTATTTAATTATTTAGGAGAGTTTTCAAATGAGACTTCAAATGATGTCTTCTCAATAGTAAATGAATATTTAGGTGTAGAATCTGATCCAGAAAATGAAACAAGTGCATTGTTAGAGTTTAACCTTATAGTACTTAATAATACTTTAAAAATACAGGCACATTATATCCACAATGAAGAAACACAGTATGTAACGGAAAAGATAGTTAACAGTTTCAAAGCAAATATACTTGAAGTACTTAATTACCTTAAAAATGAGGAAGACATTCACTTTACATCTTCAGATTTTGAAGCAGCTTATTTAGATAATGAAGATTTAAAGGTCTTATTTGAATAGAAAAATAAGGAAACATGAAAAAGAAAATAATGATAGCCTCAGTTGTATTATTGTTAGCCTATTTTGTAACAGTATTAATAGCCCCATCATTCTTAGATACATCACAAAATAAGACAACTTGGAATGTAGCTGAGTTGTCAAATGAAGCTAAAGAATTGTATGGAAAACTAGATTTTGTAGGAGATTTACATAGCGATGCTCTATTATGGGATAGAGATTTATCAAAAAAAAGTAAAAGAGGTCATGTAGATTTTCATAGAATGAGTGAGAACAATGTTGCTTTTCAGGCATTTACAATTGTAACAAAATCACCAAAAGGCCATAATTTTGAGAGTACCGACGGTAATACTTTTGATAACATAACATTGTTATCTATTTTACAAGGGAAACCTGTTACTAATTGGTTTAGTTTGTTTAATAGGGCAGTGTATCAATGCAATAAGCTAAAAAGCTATGCTGATGCATATGATAAAAACTTCATTATTCTTAGAGAAAAAAAAGATTTGGTCAATTTATTAAATAAGAGAAAAAAAGATAAAAAGACCATCGGAGGCTTAATAGGTATCGAAGGAGGACATTGCCTCGAAGGAAAGATAGAAAACGTGTCTAAACTATATAATTCGGGGGTGAGAATGTTTGGAGTGTCTCATTTTTTTGACAATAAATTAGGCGG
Organism: Tenacibaculum sp. FZY0031; assembly: GCF_036350695.1. Classification (NCBI taxonomy): domain Bacteria; kingdom Pseudomonadati; phylum Bacteroidota; class Flavobacteriia; order Flavobacteriales; family Flavobacteriaceae; genus Tenacibaculum; species Tenacibaculum sp. FZY0031. Next base: position 54,678 of record NZ_JAZDVY010000007.1, on the reverse strand, counting down.
TTCGGCACATGGAATTGAAAAAGGAGGAATAACCGAATTTGGAAAACAGGTTTTAAAAGAAATGGAGAAGCGAAACATGATTTTAGACATCGCACATACTTCTGATAAAATGATACGTGATATTTTAAAACTGTATAAAGGCCCGATTGTAAGTTCTCATACAGGAGTGGATGGAGTTAAGGAATCATACAGAAACTTATCTGATGAACAATTAAAATCTTTAGCAAAAAAAGAAGCTTTAATAGGGATAGCTTTTTTTTCTGAAGCAATAGGGGATACCGAAATAAAGGGCATAGTAAAAACAATGAAGTATGTAAAAGAGCTTATAGGAGTAGAGTGCCTTTCATTAGGATCTGATTTTGATGGTTCAGTAACAACTCCGATAGACGTTACAGGTTATTCGTATTTGGTAGATGAAATGTTACAACAAAATTTTACAGAAAAAGAAATTGAAATGATAATGGGAGGTAACTTAAAAAAATTCCTATTAAAGAACTTGTAAGTTAATAGCTTTATTACAGTATTTCTACTACAGGTTAATACATATAAGTACAAATTAATAAATGTATTAGATAAAAATAACTGAGAAGTTACTTTTACATAATACCTCCAGGCTTTAGCAAGCAAAACTGCATATTAAATTATTTAAAGAGATTTATAAAAGGAGCTATTTACTGTAGCCGAACAACAATGTTTTAAAGATTAGTCTTTAAAAATCTTTAGATAAAAAATAGTGTAAAAAAGATAACAACTGCTACAAGAGCAGAAAAGTACAATTAAGAACATTCTTTAATAAGAATGCCCGAATACCTGTCCACTACATTAACCTAAAAAAGTCACTATATGGTGCTAACAAATATCTTGGAGAAAGTAGGTCAAACTCCTATGATGTCCATTGAATTAGAAGCAAATAATCTCATCAACATTTGTATGAAATTAGAATTTTACAATCCTACTGGAAGTGTAAAAGATCGAGCGGCATCATATGTTATTGATAAGATTTTAAGTACTGGGATTATTAATAGAGAAACGACACTTATAGAGTCTTCTTCAGGTAATTTTGGTGTAGCCTTATCTGCTTATGCGAAATTTCACAATTTAAAATTTATTTGTGTAATCGATAAAAACACTCTCCCCATTAACGAGATGTTAATAGAGTTAAACGGAGCAGAGATTATAAAGATAGATACTCCTGATGCACATGGAGGATACTTATTAAATAGAATAAAAAAGATCAAACAAATTTTAAAAGAGAAAGAAAATATGTATTGGGTGAATCAATATGGAAATCCACTCAATGCTGAAGCGTACTATTATTCTTTGGGAAAAGAAATGTGTGAAGAAGCTCCTGATGGTATTGATTATCTTTTTATGGGGGTTAGCTCGGGAGGAACAATAACGGGAGTTTCAACTAGGATAAAAAAGCACTTTCCTAAAGCCAAAGTGATTGCAGTTGATATTTATGGATCAGTAGTGTTTGATAGTCCTCCACAAAAAAGATATATACCAGGTATTGGGTCAAGTATGAAGCCAGAAATCTTAAAAAGAGCAATGATAGATGAAGTAGTTTGGGTTAATGAAGTTGAAACAGTAACAAGCAGTAGAGAACTTTTAGAGAATTATAATATTTATTCTGGAGGATCATCTGGCTCCGTATATGCCGGGATAAAAAAATATTTCAGTAATAAAAACATTACTTCTCCTGTAAATGTAATGTGTATTATGGCAGACAGAGGAGATCGCTATAACAGTACAATTTATAGTGATGAATGGTTTGAAAAGTTAAAAAAAGGAACAATGTAATTTTATATAAAACAAAAGAAAGAACAATGGTTTATTTAAATGAAGGTCACATAAAAGAATTAGGATTCAATTGGGAAGAAAATATTGAAACAATTAAAAAATCTGTTGAATGTATGATTAATGATGATTATGCACAACCTATTAAGCCTTATTTACGGTATAAAGAAAAAACAAATAGAATAATAGCCATGCCTGCATTTGTAGGAGGAGAAATTAATAAAGCAGGAATAAAATGGATTTCAAGTTTTCCCCAAAATATAAAGAATGGATTACCTAGAGCTCATAGTGTGGTAATTTTAAACGATGCTGATACAGGGGTGCCTTCAGGAATTTTAAACAGCGGTTCTGTCTCAGCAATAAGAACAGCTTCTGTAAGTGGAATGATAACAAAACATTATTTAGAAGCGAAGAATCCGAAGAGTGTAAAAGTGGGAATTATAGGTTTTGGACCTATTGGACAATATCATTTAGATATGTGTTACAGTCTTTTAAAAGATAAGTGTGAAGAAATTAGAATTTTTGATTTGAAAGGTGTCAATACTGAACTCATAAATAATGAAGAACTTAAAGCTAAAATAGTGGTTGTAGACTCATGGGAAGAAGCATATTTAGATGCAGATATTTTTATGACTTGTACAGTGTCTAAAGCAACTTACATTAACAAGCAGCCTAAACCTGGTTCTTTGCATTTAAATATTTCATTAAGAGATTATAAAGCAGAAACTTATGAGTGGTTTGCAAAAGCAATTATTGTAGATAACTGGGAGGAAATTTGTAGAGAGAATACAGATATTGAAAATTTTCACCTAGAAAAAGGCTTACAAAAAGAAGATACAAAATCTATTCTAGACCTAGTAAGTGAAAACATCTTTTTAACATTAGAAGAAAACCAAGCAGTAATGTTTAATCCTATGGGGATGGCTGCATTTGATATTGCCATATCACAAAACTATGTTAGAAGAGCTATGAAAAACAAGGTAGGGATATTTTTAAACTAATATAAAGTAACTAATAGGTTTAATAAAATACTTAAGATAAATTAAAAACGAAATTCAGATGAGAAATTTTAACAAAAGAATTGTATTAACAATATTGGTTACATTTTTGACTATTGTATGTACTCAAGCTCAAAAAGCAAAACCTTATTTTATTGTTGATAATGAAAAAGTAAACATCAACACTTTAGAAGGTGAAATAAAGCGTTTAATGAAAGAGGTTGGTATAGCAGGACTTTCTTTAGCAGTTATAAATAAAGGGCAAGAAGTTTATTACAATGCGTTTGGAGAAAAATCTCTTGAAGAAAGAGGAGAAAAAATAAATAAAGAAACAATTTTTGAAGCGTGTTCATTATCTAAGAGTTTCACAGTTTATGCAGCCTATAGAATGGTTGATTTAGGATTGTTAGCTTTAGATAAGCCCTTATATGAATATTATAAATACAAACCTTTAGAACACGATGAACGTTATAAAAAGATAACGGCAAGAATGGTTTTAAGTCATAATTCAGGAATAGAAAACCACCAAGGAAAAAACGATCCAGAGGTATTAGAAATTGTAGCTAACCCAGGAGAAAAATTTGTGTATTCAGGAGAAGGGTATACATTTCTAGCTAATGTAATTAAAGAACTTGTTGAAGAAGAATCAATAGAAGATCTTATGAAAAACTACGTGTATAAGCCATTAGGACTTAAAAGAACTTATACAACTGCAGTTGGAGACGGAAATATAAATTACGCAAAGCCACATAATGTATTTGGAGAGGTTATAAATAAAGGAAGAAATAAAAAACCAGATTTAGCAGGAAGAATTCATTCAAATGCTCATGATTATGCAATGTTAATGAGTCAGCTATTTGTGAAAAAAAACCTAACAAAAGAGCGCATGTTAAGTCCAACCACTAGAATGAGAAATGATCGGGAGTTGTTTTATGGGCCAGGATTCGAAATTTTATATACGAGTAACGATACATTATTACTTCAAGGGGGAAATAACAATGGGTTCAAAGGATTGGCATGTTATTCACTAACTAAAGATTGCGGTTTTGTCTTTTTTGCAAATTCAGATAGAGCGGAAATGTTAGGAGTAGCAATTAATGAATTGACGATTAAGAGCCAAATTTCTGAGTATTATAAAGGAATAGTGTATACAAATCAAAGTCCTAATAAAGCAAATGAGATTTTTAGTTTGTACAGAACAAAAGGAGCGAAAGAAACTAAGAAAAAGTTAACTAAAATTTTTAATGAAAAAGAAAAGGTATTTACTTCCAATGATATTATTGACTTAGTATATTATTTAAAAGATAGGGAGTATGAAATTGCCAAGTATATAGCAGATAAATATACGACTACATATCCAGACCCTAATCTTGATTTTTTGTATTCACGTTGGTTAACTAAATAATGATTGGGGAACAAGTAATTGGGATTGTTGGAGGAATGGGACCAGAATCTGGTATAATGTTATGTAACTACATTAATAGTTTGACTCCAGTAACGAAAGATCAAGAGCACCTTTCTATGGTATTGATGTCATTCCCAAAACACATAGTTGATAGAACAGCTTTTCTAGAAGGGAAAATAAGAGTAAATCCAGCATTTCAGATATCTAAAGTTGTTAGAAAACTAGAAAGCGCAGGGGCTACAATTATCGGTATAGCATGTAATACAGCTCATTCGAGTGTAATATTCGATGAAATTAAAAAAGACTTAAATAAAAGAAGAAGTACATTAAAGCTATTACACATGCCGCAAATTACTTGTGATATTTTAGGTAAAACATACCCTGAAGTTAAAAGAGTAGGTGTAATTTCTACCAACGGAACTTATAAGTCAAAGATTTATGAAAGTGCTTTAAAAGAAAGAGGTTACGAAGTTATTCTGCCAAATTTTGAATTCCAAGATAACGTGATTCATAAAATGATATATGACGTAGATTTTGGAATAAAGGCCAGCCCTAATATCAGAACAAAGGAAGTAAAACAATTAAAAAACAAAACATTAGATTTTTTTTATAAAAATAATGTTGAGGCAATTATTCTTGGTTGTACTGAATTATCTCTGGTGTTTTCTGAAAATACCTCAGGAATTAAAGTTATAGATTCAACAATGTCATTGGCGAGAGCTCTGGTACAAGAAGCTTCCATTGTTCATACAAAAAATAATGAAGTAAGAACATTACACACATTGTAATTAACTCCTAACCACAATATAAAAACAAGAAAAAATGATGAGCTCTAGAATAGGAACTTTTTATCCATTATTAAAGAATTACACTGATGTTAATGGGTATGATAATGTAATTAAAACTGTACAGAAAGCAGATAGTAATGAATTAGATTTTTTTTGGACAGTAGATATTGAAGCACATGCGATGAACTCTTCTAATAGCAATCCTTCTGTTATAAACGCAGCATTATCTATGATTACTTCTAAAATAGGTTTAAGAGGAGAAAGTTCTATTGCAGGGAATCAAGACCCTTTAAGAATTACAGAAGAGTGGTCAGTAATTGATAATACTTCAAAAGGAAGAGTTGGTTTATCTATCGATTCATGCACTATTGATGAAGCAGCAAAAAGAATAGAAGAAAAGATTAAAGCTGTTCGTACGCTGTGGCAAGGGGGGAGTGTTGTTCGGAAGAATGGAGCGGAAATAGATGTAGAGCTAAAAACATTTCCTAAACCAATTCAAAAAGAATTACCATTGTGGGTTTCTATAAAAAATAATAATGAACTAATGTATAAAATGGCTGGAGCTATGAAAGCCAATATACTTGTTTACTGTTTAGAAGAAACCGTTGAAAGCTTAGCAGAAAAAATTAATGCTTATAGAAAAGCTTATGGAAATCAAGATCACACTCAAGGTATAGTTTCATTAATATTACCAGCTTATTTAATAGACAAAGAAGAAAAATTAAAAGCGGCTGAGAGTACAGAATTAATAACATACTTAGATTATGTTAATTCTTTTTATAAAACAGTTTGTAATATTGATTTAGAAAAAGAAAAAAAATATTTAACATATGCAAATTCACTAGTGGCGACAAAGAAGTCTAGCTCAGATTTTCTTAAACAAGTAAGCTCAATTGGCGTAAATGAAATTGTAGGAATACTATCTCCAAAAACCTCTCCTAATAAAACATTAGAACTACTCTCTTTTTTAAAAAAAAGTAACCACTCATAAGTTGGCACGAGCATAATTGATAGGGGGTACTCGCCTCATAATAGCTTATTGTGCGTAAAACTTTTTTATAACCTATAAAGCAAATTAATATGAAAACTAAACACAAAGATTATATAATCATTGGTGCAGGTCCAGCTGGATTGCAATTAGGGTATTTTTTTCAAAAATATAACCTAGATTTTTTACTAGTAGAAAAAAATAACGTTGCAGGGTCTTATTTTAAAGATTACCCTAGACATAGAACATTAATCTCTATAAACAAAGTTCATACAGGTTTTGAAGATAAAAACTTGGACTTAAGATTTGATTGGAACTCGTTACTATGTGATAAAGATGAATTATTATTCAAAGAGTATAGTAAAGAGTATTTTCCAAATGCAGATTTATTTGTCGATTATCTCAACGACTTTGCGAAAGCATATGCATTACCAATTGATTATGGAGTAGAGATTCAAAATATTAAAAAAGAAGAGGTATTTACCTTGGCTACCTCAACAGGAGAGGTGTACACCTGTAATCATTTAATAGTCGCTACAGGATGGGTAAAACCATACATTCCAGAGATTCCGGGGATAAATCATGGAGAACACTATATGACTATGTCTCTAGACAAAAAAGCGTATGAAAACAAAAAAGTTTTAATCATAGGAAAAGGCAATTCTGCTTTTGAGACAGCAGATGATTTAATAGCAACGACAGCTACTACTCATGTGTGTAGTGAAAATAGTTTAGTAATGGCTTGGAACTCACATTATGTAGGTAACTTAAGAGCTGTTAACAACAATTTCTTAGATACGTATCAATTAAAAGCTCAAAATGCTGTATTAGATGCAAGTATAAATAAAATAGTAAAAGAAGGAAACCAATACAAGGTAAGCATTACTTACAATAACAATGCATCTGAAGAAGAAGAGTTAGTATACGACTCTATTATCCTTTGTACAGGATTTAGGTTTGATGATTCTATTTTTGATGAAAGTTGTAAACCTGAATTAACAATTAAAAATCGTTTTCCTAACCAAGAAAGCGATTACCAATCTACCAATATAGAAGGACTGTATTATGCAGGAACAATTACGCATATGCGAGACTATAAAAAACAAGCTTCAGGATTTGTACATGGGTTTAGGTACAATGCAGCCTGTTTAGCCAGAATATTAGCCTATAAGAATCACGATGCCTCTTTATTATCATCAGAAATTGAATGGAATGTTGATGTAATTGGAGAAGAAATAATAGATCGTATCAATTCTAATTCTTCGTTATGGAATCAATACGGATATCTTGGGGATTTAGTTTTAATTAAAGATGATAAGTTGCTTTATTATAATAGTTTACCTGTAGATTATATTAAGGAGAAGTTTGTAAAAGATACAGATGACTACTTTATTTTAACCATGGAGTTTGGGAAAAAAATTGAAACAGGTGAACATACTTCGGTAAATCGTGTACATCGAAACGATTATGAAAACGCTCAAAACAGTGCTTTTATCCATCCAATAATTCGTTACTACAAAGGAGATGAATTAATGGAAGAGTTTCATATTATAGAAGACTTAGAAGCGGTTTGGAAAGAATCAATTCATATAGATCCTCTTAAAAAATTCATTAAAAAAGTAAAGCAGAAACTTTCAGTTGTTCCTGTTTAAGTAATTATCTAAAAAGCTCTTCCTAATAGTAAAATAATAAGTTATTGATTCATAGTGCTTTCATCTAAGCACTGTGAATTATCTATATAACCCAACCCAAAGATTAAAAAAACCGATAATGGAACAGAAACTAAACAAAGCAAATATTCAAGATATTGTAGCGCTTAATAATACTCAAAAAGGAATATTAATTGAGTGGATTAAAGGTGCCAAAGATTTATATACAGTTCAAATTTCATTTTCAATCACAGGTACCCTTGATGAATCGTTATTTAAAGAAGCTACAAATTTAGTTCAATTAAATAATGATGCTTTAAGGTCTGTTTTCCGCTGGGAAGGGATAAGTAATCCAATACAAGTTATTTTAAAAGAAACAACTTCTCCCTATAAGTTTATAAACCTTTCTTCACTAAATTCAATAGAGAGAGAAACCAAACTTAACACACTTATTAATGAAGACCGTAAGATTGGATTTAATCTTGTGGAACTTCCTTTGAGAATAGCTTTGATAAAGAAAAGCACAGATGAATACGTACTTACAATTTCACATCATCATGTGCTTTACGATGGATGGAGTACAGGGGTAATATTAAAAGAGCTTTTTGAGACCTATAATTCTTTAAAGGATGGAGAAATACCTCATTTTGCTGCAAAACCAGATTTAAAAAAAGTATATAAGAAAACTGAAATAATACAGTTAAAAGAAGAAAAAGAAACCTTCTGGAAGTCTTATTTGCAAGACTATACCATTTGTGAGTTGTTTACAACCAAAGAGAAGAGAAAAGTAACCAATAGAAGCAAGTTTGTAATTAAAGCTGATTTAGCACCTATTGATGATTTTGCTAATAAAAACCAAGTAACCAAAGCAGCAGTAATTTATGCTGCTTATGGATTATTGCTTCAAAAATATTCAGGAACTAAAGATGTAATCTTTGGAAGATCTCAATCTAACCGTCCTCCTTCGTTAAGAGGAATAGAACATGTTATAGGTAATCTAATCAATATTTTACCGATGCGTATAAAAAGCAACACTACAACATCTTTGTTGCAATTAGTTAAAGATACGCATAGAGGACTTATAGACAATGATAAGCAGTTTGAAGGAACAGCATATTCTGAAATAAAGGAAATAGTTGGACTAAAATCATATGAAGGCTTATTTGATTCGGTAATTGCAATTGAAAATTATCCATTAGATCATAATGTTTTAGGGAAAAACAAACAATTCTCATTACACTTAGCGTCTACCTATGAGAACAATAGTATTCCTTTAACGATAACAGTGTTTTTTAATGAAAATTTAGAAATTGAATTTGATTATGATGAACATTATGGAACCAAAAATCAAATTCAAACCATTGCAGAACATTATAAAGGCTTACTTCGTGCAATAATCACAGATTCCTCTAAAAATTCAGAAGAAGTTTCTTTAATGTCTGAAGAAAACTATAAAGAGTTATTAGTCGATTTTAATAATACGTTAGTTGATTTATCAGATACCGAAACAGTTGTATCTCTTTTCGAAAAACAAAGAAAAACGACTCCCAATGCTATTGCAATTAGAGATGGAGAACTCCTTATGACATATAATGAGTTAGGGATGATTTCAAATCAAATAGCAAACTATCTTTCTCTTAAGAAAGATGTAAAATCAGGCGATTTGGTAGGAGTGATGTTAGAGAGAGAACCAGTATTCATCCCTGTATTATTAGGTTTGTTAAAACTAGGAGCTGGATATGTTCCTATAGATCCAAAATACCCAGCTGAACGAATTAACACAATTATAAAAAGTGCTTGTTTAGAAACTGTTATAACAAGAAAAGAATATGTACCATTAGACGTAGCCTTACCTAAAAGCGTACTAAATCTTAGTGAAGAATACCACCTTATTCTTGAAGAAGAAAAAGAATATCTTTTCAATACCAAGCAATCTGAAATAGCCTATGTTATTTTTACTTCAGGTTCTACTGGGGTTCCAAAAGGTGTAGCTATAGGACACCGTTCTTTTTTAAATTATATTACTTGGGCTTCAAAGTATTATTTAAATGACCAAAAAGGAAACTTTCCCTTATATACTTCTATTTCTTTTGATTTAACTATTACGTCTATTTTCGTTCCTCTTATAAATGGAGGAGAAGTTGTTTTATATAAAGATACAGATGATAGTTTATTAATAGAGCAAGTACTCTTAGATGATAAAGTAGATATAATTAAACTAACCCCTTCTCATTTACGAATTATTAATATAAGTGAGTCTTTAACAGAAAAGTTTATACATAGTAATGTAAAGAAGTTTATTGTAGGTGGTGAAGCTTTAGATTATTCATTAGCAAAATCTATTTCTGAAAAATATAAGGGAAGAATAGAAATATATAATGAATATGGTCCTACTGAAGCAACAGTAGGTTGTATGATTCATAAATTTTCAGAAAAAGAAAAAAATACGGCATCTGTTGCTATAGGAAAACCCATAGCTAACACTCAAATTTATTTATTAGATAAATTTTTAAAGCCAGTAGCCAAAGGAGCTAAAGGAGAAATATACATATCAGGAGAAGGGTTAGCTTTAAAATATCTTAACAGAGAAGACCTTACAAATCAAAGATTTATTTCCAATCCTTTTTCTGAGGGAAAATTAATGTATCGTACTGGAGATCTTGCTTGTTGGAAGAGCGATGGCACAATAGAGTTCTTAGGACGTATTGATGATCAAATAAAATTAAGAGGGTATAGAATAGAGTTAGGAGAAATTGAAAATCAACTATCAACATTTAAAGCAATAAAAGACGTTGTAGTTGTTGAAGTTGTTCATGAAGAAGAAAAACACATAGCAGCGTATTATGTTGGAGAAGAAAAGATAAATCAAAAAACACTTCGTTCTTTTCTTGCAGAAAGACTTCCGTCTTATATGATTCCAACATTCTATATTCATATAGATAGAATTCCATTAACTCATAATGGAAAGCTGGATAAAAGATCATTACCAATCCCTGAGATAGAAACAAGTACGCTTGTTATAAACGAAACATTAACTGAAATAGAACAAAAGATTATTGCTATTTGGTCTTCAATATTAAAAGTTGATGAAAAAAGAATCGGATTAAAATCAAACTTCTTTGAGTTAGGAGGGCACTCATTAAATGCAATCAAGTTTGCCAATATTATATTTAAAGAATTTGAGATAAAGATAACAATTAAGGAAATTTTTGATAATCCTACGGTTAAAGAGTTGGCATCTCTAATACCAAATACAGAAACGACAGAATTTATTTCAATACCTAAGGCATCGTCAAAGCCTTATTATGTGTCTTCTTCTGCACAAACGCGTTTGTATTTTCTCTATACAATGGATAAGAGTTCTACAGCATATAATATGCCCTATGCTGTTAAGATTAAAGGGAATGTAAATAAAGAGCGATTCTCTAAAACATTTGAAGCGTTAATTAATAGACATGAAACGTTAAGAACTCAATTTGATATTATAGAAGGAAATGTTGTACAAATCATTTCAGATGAAATTAACTTTGAGTTACAACATACTAAAGTAGAGGATAATTTAGAATACTTGTGTAGTGAATTTGTACAGCCTTTTAACTTAAACGAAGGTCCTTTATTACGAGCAGGATTATTTGAAATAAATGCAGAAGAATATATATTTATGGTTGACATGCATCATATTGTAAATGATGGATTATCTCATGCTATATTTATAAAAGAATTTATTTCTTTATATAAAGAAGAAGTGCTTCCAAACCTAGAAGTACAATATAAAGATTATGCAGAATGGCAACAGCATGATGATTATAAAAAAATGATTGCTGAAGATAAAGCCTATTGGATGACTGAATTTAATGAAGAAGTCGAGGCGTTAAATTTACCTACTGATTTTACAAGACCTTTAGTAAAAACATATCAAGGAGAAAATCTTAAGTTTAAAATTAATGAGTCTGAAGTTAGCAAACTAAATAAAATTGCAGAAGAAGAAGAAGTGACAATGTTCATGATATTGATGGCAGTATTTAATATTTTACTTAATAAATTAAGTAATCAAAAAGATATTGTAATCGGAACTCCTTCAGCTGGAAGACCACATGCAGAACTTGAAAATATTATAGGAATATTTTTAAATATGCTATCGGTTCGTTCTAAAATTAAGGAAGAAGCATCTTTTACAGAATTTTTAAATTCTGTAAAAGCTACATTGTTAGCATGTTTTGAGCACCAAAAGTATCAGTATGAACAATTAATTGAAGAGCTAAATATAGAAAGAAACCCAAGTCATAACCCATTGTATGATGTTGCTTTTTTCTTTGAAAATTTCGAAACAGAAGAGCTTAAAATTCCCGGTTTAATTTTAGCACCTTACACGTTTGATCATAAAGCATCAAAATTTGATATTGTACTTACCGCTGCTCAAGTAGAAGGAGAGATTGAATTACAATTTGATTATGATGCTGCATTATTTAAGAAGAAAACAATTAAGCGTTTTGCATATTATTTTAAAAGAATAATTAGTGAAGTAACAAACAATCCGGCTATTCAGTTGTTTAATGTTGATGTTTTATCAAGTCAAGAGAAAAATCAATTACTAAATGAGTTTAATACCACTAAAAAAGAGACCCCTAAACTTACAATTGTAGAATTGTTTGCAGCACAAGCTAAGAAGACACCAGATCAAACAGCAATTGTTTTTGAAAGAAGAGAGTTTTCATACAAAGAGGTAGATGAGTTGTCTAATGGTTTTGCTAATTATTTAATAGAAAACTATAGGGTTAAAAATGGAGATATAGTAGGACTTATGACTAACAGGTCTGAATTTACCATAATAACTATTTTAGGAATTTTAAAAGCGGGAGGAGCATACTTGCCTATAGACCCATCCTATCCAAAGGAAAGAAAAGAATATATTCTGAAAGATAGTAAGGCTACACTATTAATTACAGATCAAGATTTTAATTATAACGGTGCATTAATAGCACTTAATACTGAAAACTGGCAACCAGCAGAAAACCTCATAAAACCTAACACCAATACTGTTCTTGATTTGTGTTACATGATTTATACTTCTGGTTCTACAGGAAATCCAAAAGGGGTGATGATTTCACATCAAAACCTAGCCAATTTCTTTATAGGAATGGATGAAAGGTTACCGATATCAACAGAAGAGAGAATGCTAGCAATGACCAGTATCTCTTTTGATATTTCAATTTTAGAGCTTTTATGGACCTTATGTAGAGGAGTTGAAGTTACAATTCACCCTTCAGATGCTTCTCATAACGAGTTAGATCGTTATGTAGAAAACGAGGTGAGTACTATGGATTTTGGTCTCTTCTTTTTTGCTAGTTATAACCATGGGGTTGAAGATGGAAAATATAATTTATTCTTAGAAACAGTTAATTATGCTGATCAGAATGGTTTTAATGCAATTTGGACACCAGAAAGACACTTTCATGAATTTGGAGGATTGTTTCCAAATCCTTCCGTTACCAGTGCAATGTTATCAACAATTACAGAACATGTTGAATTAAGAAGTGGTAGTGTTGTGGTACCTCTTCATTCACCTGAAAGAATCGTAGAGGAATGGGATACCGTAGATCAAATTTCAGGAGGGCGAATAGGCTTGTCGTTTGCTCCTGGGTGGAATCATGATGATTTTTCATTATCTCAATACAGTTATGCAGATAGGCACAAAATAACACATGAAAATATCAATAAAATAAAAGAATTATGGAGAAAGCGTAAAGAAGCCCAGAATAAGACAAATAAAGAACTTTCTATTTGGCTAACAACAGCAGGAAATGAAGCTTCTTTTAGATCTGCAGGGCAAATGGGGGCTAACTTATTAACACATCTGTTAGGACAAGACATTGAAGAATTAAGTAAAAAAATACGTGTTTACAGACAAGCAAGAAAGGAAGCTGGATATGAAGGAGAAGGAAAAGTAGCAGTGATGTTACATACCTATGTAGGAAAAACTATGGAAGAAGTTGAAGCTGTTGTAGAAAAACCTTTTAAAGAATACTTAAGAACTGCTATTGGGGTTAGTAAAATTGTATATCAGGAAGCTGGCTATATAGAAGGAGAATTAACCAAAGAACTTGAAGATAAAATACTTCAAAATGCTGTTAAACGCTATTATAAAACAAGCTCTTTAATTGGAACGAAAAGTACAGCGATAAACATGGTTCAAAAGCTATCGGCAGCTGGCGTAAATGAAATAGGGTGTCTGATAGATTTTGGCGTAGAACAAAAGAAAATAATTGAAGGCCTTGAATACTTAAAAGAGCTTAAAGATGTATTTTCTATACAAAAGAATAATTTACGAAAACCAATATCTGCATTTCAGGCTACACCTTCATATTTAAAGCTGTTGGAAAGTGATAAAGAATCAGAAAAATTCTTAAAATCACTTAAAACTATTTTGGTTGGAGGAGAATCTGTACCGGCTACATTAATTCATAGCTTAAGACAGAAAACTGAGGCTGAGGTGTACAATATGTACGGACCTACGGAAACAACAATTTGGTCAAGTGTAAAACATTTTGAAAAGAACTTAACAAAAGTTACCATAGGAAACCCTATTGCTAATACCCAATTATATGTACTTGATGATAATTTGAAATTATTGCCTCAAGGAGTCATAGGAAATCTTTACATAGGAGGAAAAGGAGTTGCTAAAGGTTATTGGAATCGTGAGGAATTAACTAAAGAAAGATTTATTAGCAATCCTTTCAAGCCGGAAGAGAAAATATATTTTACTGGAGATTTAGCGAAATGGTTACCTAATGGAGAAATGGAATTGTTAGGTAGGGTTGATGATCAAGTTAAAATTCGTGGGTTTAGAATTGAGTTGGGTGAAATAGAAAGCTTATTAAACGAAAATGAGTTCGTAAAAGAGTCGGTGGTTGTAGCTAAAGAATATGAAGGAGAAAAACATTTAGTAGGATATTGTGTACTTTATAAAAACACAGATTCTCTTAAACTCAGAGCATATCTTTCAGATAGGTTACCAAGTTTTATGGTACCAACATTTTTTACGATTCTAGATAAAATGCCATTAACTCCTAATGGTAAAGTTGATAAGAAAAAACTGCCTGAACCAACAGTAGAGGCTGGTGAAAATTATATTGCACCTACTACAAAAGAAGAAAAAATATTAATCAATGTTTGGTCGGAAGTTTTAGGAGTGAATTCTATTGGAGTAATGGATAATTTCTTTTCAGTAGGAGGAGACTCAATAAAATCGATCCAAATAAGTTCTCGAATGCGTAATCTTGGATACGAAGTTTCGGTAAAAGATATTTTTACAAGTCAAACAATTAAAGAATTAAGTTTAAAGTTAAAGAAAACCGAAACAGCTTCGATACAGGAACTCGTTACAGGAGCTCAAGAATTATCTCCTATACAAAGATGGTTTTTCGATCATTCTACCGTTCATCCTCATCATTATAACCAAGGGGTACTACTTAATTTCCCTAAAAAGGTTTCCAAAGAAGAAATAATTAAAGTTTTTACAAAACTTCAAGAGCATCACGACGCTTTACGTTTAATTTTTAAGAAAAAAGAAGAGCAATTAAAAGCGGTGAATAAAGGGGTCGATTTACCTTTAGGGCTTAAAGAGTTTGATCTTACAGAAGAAGAAAATAAGGAAGCAAAATTACTAGAAATAGCGGAGGGAATTCAGTCAGGCATCAACCTTGAAGAGGGACCGCTTATGCAATTGGCACTTTTTAATAATACCAAAACAAGTAAATTACTTATTGTTATTCATCACTTGGTAATTGATGGAATTTCATGGCGAATTTTATTTGAAGATATAGAAACGTTATTTAAACAATTAAGTAATGGGCAAGTTCTAGCATTACCATTAAAAACAGATGCGTTTATATCTTGGCCAGATGCTATAAAGAAATATATGCAAAGCAGTCGTTTTGCAAAAGCGAAAACTTATTGGGAAGATAAAGTAACCTGTTCTTATTCGAAAATACCTAAAGATTTTCCAAAAGGAAATCATAAAGTTCAAGAGCAAAAAACAGTAAAATTCAAACTAACTAAAAGGTTGACAGATGCTCTTTTAACTTCTGTTCATCAGCCTTTTAATACACAAATTAATGACGTTTTATTAACCGCATTAATGTTAAGTGTAAAAGAAAAGTATGGAATTAACAACCTTAAAATAGATTTAGAGGGACATGGTAGAGAAGAAATTTTACCAAATGTTAACATAAATAGAACAGTAGGGTGGTTTACGAGTATTTACCCATTATACTTAAACAGTCAAAGTACAAGTCTTACTGAAAACATTATTGAAACCAAAGAAAGTTTCCGTAAAATTCCAAACAACGGGTTTGATTATTTAATAGCTAAATATTTCAAATCAGAAAGCAATAAAGGGTTTAAAGATGAAGCAGCTCAAATTTTCTTTAATTATTTAGGACAATTTGATGAAGATGTAAAAGATAAATCATTTGACGTTGCTATTGAAGGTATTGGAAATGTTATTTCTCCAGAAGAAACATTACATCACGATTGGGAAATTTTAGGGTTAATAGCTGATGGCTGTTTAGAAATGAAGCTAACGTATAGTTCAAAGCAGTACAAAGAAGAAACAATAACTGAACTCATGAGTTTGTATGAAAATTCATTGATACAGATTATTGCTTTTTGTAGCGCAAAAGACACCATAGAATTAACTCCTTCAGATTTTACATTTAACGACTTATCTCTTTCAGAGTTAAAAGCATTGAAGTTAGAATATCCAACAGTTCAGGATGTTTATAAACTGTCTCCAATGCAAGAAGGAATATTATTTCATACGCTACGCGATGCAAATTCAGATCATTACTTTAACCAAATATCTCATAAAATTACAGATAGGTTAAATACGGAGATCATGGAGCAAAGTATTCAAGAGCTCATGCAACGCTACGATATTCTGAGAACAGCATTTATTTATGATAAATACGATGCTACGTTGCAGCTGGTAATGAAAGAAAGAAAAAGTGATTTTCAGTACTTAGATGTAAGAAGTGAATGTGCTAATACAAAGGATGAAGAGGTCATAGAAAAATATGAAAAGAAAGATAGAAGTAAAAAATTTGATTTAGGAAAGGATACTTTAATAAGAGTAACTGTTCTGAGGTTAGAGGACGAATTGTATCATATTATTTGGAGCTACCATCATATACTCCTTGATGGTTGGAGTTTAGGACTGGTGTTGAAAGATTTTATTCATATTTATGAAAATAAACTTAAAAACATTACAGAAACAAAACCAACCATACAACCATTTAAAAATTACATTAAATGGTTGGAATCAAAAGAAGTAAATGAGGGGTTGAATTTCTGGAAAAAGTATTTAGAAAATTATGAGGAAATAGTCACACTTCCTAGTAAGCAAAAAGAGAATAATAATTTTAAATTAAACTCTAAATATTTTGTAACGACAGATGATGAAATGAAGAATATAATGAAGGTTTCTACTTCATTAGGAGTCTCTGTAAATACAATAATTCAAGGAATTTGGGGGCTAATTTTAGCCAAGTTTAACAATACGAATGATGTGGTATTTGGGTCTATCGTTTCTGGTCGTTCACTAGAATTAGATGGAGTTGAAGATATGGTAGGTTTGTTTATGAATATCATTCCAGTCAGAGTTACTTTTGATTCAGATGCCTCTTTAGTTTCCTTATTTACTAAAATTCAAGAAAAAGCATTAGAAAGTGAAGCTTACCATTACGAATCAATTGGAGAAATTCAGGCTCAAAGTAGTCTAGGGAATAATTTATTTGATCATTTTATAGCTTTTGAAAACTATGCTTTAGATGAGGGACTCCTAGCAGCAGAATCGTTAAATGAAAAAAGAGCGTTTAATATTCAAGATATAAAAGCTTTTGAACAAACTAATTACGACTTAGTAGTAGGTGTATTTCCCGGAAAAAACCTAGCGATAAAATTTGAATATAACGAAAATCATTTTGAGAGAGCATTAATAGATAATATCTGTTCTTATTTAAGGCAAATTTTCGCATCGATACATAAAAGTTTAGATAAAAAGGTTAAAGAGTTTAGCTTCTTGCCTGCTGAGGAGAAAATCCAATTAGAAAAATTTAATCATCACCCTGTTAAATATCCTGAAGGAAAAACAATTGTAGAATTGTTCACTGAACAAGTAAAAAGAAATCCTACTAAAGTAGCAGTAGTTTTTAAAGGGAAAGAAATTACGTTTAAAGAATTAGATGAAAAATCTAACGAGCTAGCTAATTATCTATTAGATACATATCATGTAGAAAAAGGAGATTTGGTATCTATAAAAATAGAGCGAAGTGAATGGATAATTATAACAATTTTTGCAATATTAAAAACAGGAGCTGCATACGTACCAATTGATATAGCATATCCAGAAGAACGTATTCAGTATTTAGAAACCGATTCAAAGTGTAAAGTAAGTATAAATGAAGAGGTTTTACTAGACTTCAAGAATACAACTCCAGTATCAAAGCCCGTACATATCAAATCAACCTCTAAAGATTTAGTGTATGTAGTATATACTTCAGGAAGTACGGGAAATCCAAAGGGAGTTATGATTGAAAATCAGTCAATTCTCAACACTATTTATTTCCAAAAAGAAATTTTTGGAGAGAAAAAGTCAATTCAATTCTTCTCATATTCTTTTGATGCTTTTGCTTGGGAAACATATGCTACACTATTATTTAATGGAACATTGCATATTTTAAGTGATGATTGCAGAAAAAATCCCAAACAGTTTGGAGAGTATATCTTTGATAATGATATAGAAATAGTGACTTTACCTGCTTCCTATCTTGACAAGTTAGACTTGTCTAAGTTAGCCAAAGCAAAAATATTAATGACAGGTGGAGAAGCACCAAGTTATAAGATAGTTACAGAAATTATAAAATATGTAAGATATTACAATGCATATGGGCCTACAGAAGCGAGTGTAACTTCTTCTATTTATGAAATAGAAAATAAAGAAAGAATAAAAAACCAAATAATTCCTATAGGAAAACCTATTCCAAATACAGCGATGTATATTTTAGATGAGACTCATAATCTTCAACCTATTGGAGCAATTGGAGAGTTATATTTAGGAGGAGCAGGCTTGGCAAAAGGCTATTTGAATAGACCCGATTTAACAAATGAAAAGTTTATAAAAAATCCGTTTGTAAACGGAGAGAAAATGTACAAAACGGGTGATTTAGCACGATGGTTACCAGATGGAAACGTTCAGTTTATTGGAAGAAAGGATACGCAAGTAAAATTAAGAGGATATCGAATAGAATTAGGAGAAATTGAAAATGCGTTAATTTCATTACCTTCAATAAATCAAGGAGCAGTGGTAATAATAACTTCGGAACGAGATAAATACTTGGTAGCTTATTATACATCTGATTCTGAATTGAAATCAAAAAATCTGAGGGAAGCACTTAAAAATCGTCTTCCTGAACACATGATTCCTAGTTACTTTAAGGAGTTGTCATCTATGCCATTAACACCCAATGGAAAGATAGATAGAGAAGCTCTTTTAACTTTTTCAGAAAAGGATATTATAAGAAATGAATATGTGCCGGCTAGAAATGAAGTAGAATCTATACTGGTTCGCATTTGGGAAAATGTATTGAATATTGAAAATATAGGAATTACAGATAATTTCTTTGAGTTAGGAGGACATAGTTTAAAAGTTACGCAGCTTATTAATAATATTAATAAAGAACTATCTAGTACTGTAGAAATAAGACAAGTGTTCGAATATCCTACTATAGAAGAGCTAGTAAAAATAATAAATGAAGATACTTATAAACCAATTCCTAAATCGGAAAGTCAAGAGTATTATCCTTTGAGTTCAGCTCAAAAAAGATTGTGGATACTTAGTCAGTTCGAAGGAGGTAGTAAAGCGTATAATATACCAGGAGTTTTACAGCTTGAAGGAAATTTAGACATTCCTAAATTAGAACAAGCATTTAAATTAATATTTCAACGTCACAGTAGTTTAAGAACAAGTTTTTTAGAGGTGAATGGAGAGATAGTACAACAAGTAATAAATGCTAAGAACTTTACATTTGAATTAGAAAAACAAGCAGTAGACCACAAAAATCTTGATAAAGAAATTAAAACATTCTTAGAAGAAGAAATAGATTTATCAGGAGCTTCTCTTTTAAAAATAAAATTACTCAAGCAAGAAGATAAAACATATTACCTAGTATTGAGTCTTCACCATACTATGGGTGATGGTTGGTCAATGCAAGTATTATCTGAAGAACTAATGTATTTATATAACCAATTAGTTACTGGTAATAAAATAGAATTTCCAAATCTGAATATTCAATACCATGATTACGTATTGTGGAATATTGAAAAGAAAAAGAACCCTGAGTTTAGCAAAGTGGAAGATTATTGGATTTCTAAATTATCGGGTAACCTACCTGTTTTAGAGTTGCCTACTGAAAAAATAAGACCTTTAATAAAAACGTATCAAGGACATACATTAACACATGTTTTTAGTAATGAGTTGTATACAAACATAGGTTTGTTTAATGAGCGTCAGAAGTCAACTCTTTTTATGACTTTGTTAGCAGGAATTAATGGATTGTTTTATAGGTATACTAATAATTCGGATATCATTTTAGGAACATCAATAGCAGGAAGAACACATGCAGATTTAGAAAACCAGATAGGTTTGTTTTTAAATACTTTGGCTATCAGAACAACCTTCAATAAAGAGGGGAATTTTGAAGATTTAGTTGAAACACAAAAAAGAACACTTTTAGAAGCATATGAAAATCAAGAATACCCATTTGATGATTTAGTTGAAAAATTAAATTTAAATAGAGATACCTCTAGAGCTGCATTATTCGATGTAATGGTAGTACTACAAAATCAGGAAGACATTGCTATTGAATTAGAAAATATTTCAGTAAAGCCTTATGAAAAACATCTTAGAAATGTAAGTCAATTTGATATTACTTTTTCATTTAAAGAGGAAAATGAGCGGCTATTTGTACTGTTAGAATATAATACAGATATTTATGAAGAGTCTTTCATAAGTAGAATGTTAACACATTTAGAATCCTTTTTAACAAATGCTATTCTAAATTCTCAACAACAGATAAATGAAATAAATTATTTATCTACAAAAGAGAGAAACACTCTTTTAAAAGAGTTTAACAATCCAGGTTTCGCAAAGAAAGATATTGATGAAACGCTGTTAGATCTTATTGCCAAACAGGTAGCATTAACCCCAAATGCAGAAGCATTAGTTTTTAATAACAAATCTATAACATACAAAGAGCTAGATGAAATGTCGAATTCTTTAGCTAACTATTGTGTAGAGAATCATAGCATTACACCAGGAACCTTAATCGGTATTCAAATGGAGAGAAGCGATGTAATGGTTATTGTTTTGTTATCGATATTAAAAATGAGGTGCGCTTACGTGCCAATTGATATCAATTATCCATTAAAAAGGAAACAAAATATAGTAAAAAACAGTGGTGTAAAACACTTGTTTTCGAGTGAGTCTATAGAAGAAGTAGAGGAAGAGTTGATTGTTATTAATATTAAAGAAAATTGGAATACAATACTCAATTATTCTACAAAATTCAAAGAGCATGTTCAATTAGATGACCTTGCATATATTATTTATACTTCTGGGTCAACTGGTATTCCAAAGGGAGTAGCAATACAACATAAATCACTAGCTAATTATGTCTGTTCATTTGAAGAAAATCTAGGTAACTTCCCTTTCTATACAACAATTTCTTTCGACTTAACCGTAACTATTTTTGTTCCTTTGACTAAAGGAGATAGTGTTGTTATTTACCCAGAGAATACATCTAACAGCTTAATAGAAGATATTATTATAGATAACAAGGTGGAGGGTATAAAACTAACTCCTTCTCACTTACGTATGCTTGTTGCAAGTAGTAAGTTAACTTCTTACTTTGAAAAAAGTAAGCTAAAAATAATGATTGTAGGAGGAGAAGCTCTTGAATATGCTTTAGCAAAAGAAGTATACGATAAATTTAAAGGAAAAGTCACTATTTATAATGAATACGGACCTACTGAAACAACTGTAGGATGTACAATCCATCAGTTTTCTGTAACTGAAAAAGCAGTATCGGTATCTATTGGAAAACCAATATTAAATACAGAAATATACATACTGAATGAAGCACTTCAGCCTATGCCAATAGGAGTTGTAGGAGAATTGTTTATAGCAGGTTTAGGATTGGCTAAGGGGTATTATAATCAACAAGAACTTACAGATAAAAAGTTTGTTTCTAATCCATTTATAGAGGGTCAGAAAATGTATCGTTCTGGAGATTTAGCTTGCTGGACAAAAGAAGGAACACTGAAATTTGTAGGACGTATAGATGACCAGATTAAGTTAAGGGGCTATCGTATAGAGTTGGGAGATATAGAAAATAACTTAATGGAATTTCCTGAAGTTAAGGATGCTGTTGTTACTCTTAAAAGTATAGGGAATACAGAACACTTGGTGGGGTATTACATAGCAAACGACAATATAGAACCCCTTCGTTTCAGAGAATTTTTATCTACAAGACTGTTAGGGTATATGATTCCTCATTACTATCATAAATTAGATGCTATACCATTAACACCTAACGGAAAATTAGATAAAAAAGCACTACCTATTCCAGAAGGTAATAGGGAAATGAGTTTAGAGTTGCCAGAAACTCCTGAAGAAAAATTATTAACAAAAGTTTGGTGTGAGGTACTTGGAATACAGGTTGTTGGGATTTATGATAATTTCTTTTCTGTTGGAGGAGACTCTATAAAATCAATTCAAATAAGTTCAAGACTTAGAAATTTAGGATATGATATTCCTGTTCGTACTTTAATGTCTGTTTTTACAATAAAAGAACAAGCAAAATCATTAAAACCTATTGAAATTTATTCTGACCAATCGGAGGTAACAGGAGTAATCCCGTTAACAGGCATACAAGAGTGGTTTTTCAAAAAGAATAAAGCATACAAAGAACACTACAACCAGTCGGTGATGTTAAAATTTAACACAACGCTAAGTGTAGAAGAGGTACAGTTAATTTTATCTAAAATTACAACACATCATGATGTCTTAAGAGCAACATTTAGATTAGAAGAGGAAGTGATTCAAGAAATAGTTTCTCCAGAGATGGATATATTTATTGATGAACATAGCTTTGAGAAATCAATGAACTATGAGGAAGAAATAATTCGTAGAGTTAATGAACTTCAAAGTACAATTAATCTCACAGATGGTCCCTTGTTAAAAATAGGTCTTTATCATTTAGAGTCAGAGAGTTATTTGTTTATAGCAATCCACCATTTAATAGTTGATGGAATTTCTTGGAGAATTTTATTAGAAGATTTTGAAACGCTATATAATCAGGTTAAAACAGATAAAGAACTAGAGTTACCGTTAAAAACAGATTCTTTTAAGCTTTGGGCAAAAAAAGTAAAAGAATATCTACAGGGAGCCGCATTTACTAACAGTGTTAAATATTGGGAAAAGGAAGACAAAAAAGAAACATCACACATAAAAAGAGATCGAGAAGAAGGCAACAATAGTTATTTAACGTCTAAGAAGATTGCGTTTAATTTAAATGAAGCAGCAACAAAACGTTTATTAACTAAAGCTCATTTAGCATTTAATACACAGGTAAACGATTTATTATTAGCCGCATTTATCAATGCAGTAGCCGCTGAGTACGATATAAATCATATCCGAATGGATATGGAAGGTCATGGACGAGAAGAGTCTTTTATTAATAATAATATTGGTAGAACAGTAGGATGGTTTACAAGTATTTACCCTGTAACATTCTCTACTTCACATAATACGATTTCTTCACTAATTAAATCGGTTAAGGAAGGACTGAGAAGCATTCCTATGAAGGGAGCAGACTACTTGCTGTACAATAATTTAGAAAGTACAACAGTAGAAGGAAGAAGAACCTCACAAGTGAGTTTCAATTATTTAGGGCAGTTCGATACAGATGTAGAGAACAAAAGTTTTGAAATTGTACCTAATTTGAAAGGAGAAGATATTCATCTTCATAATGAAAGAGATTATGATTGGGATATTTTAGGAATGGTTGTTTCTGGAAAGTTAGAAATTCAATTACTATATAATACAAACCATTTTCACGATGCTACGATTTCTCGTTTAATGAGTAAGTATCAAGCTTCTTTAGAAAAGGTAATTAATTATTGCTGTGATTATAAGGGAAGAGAATTAACACCGTCAGATTTAACTTACAGTAAGTTAAGCATTA
Organism: Tenacibaculum sp. FZY0031; assembly: GCF_036350695.1. Classification (NCBI taxonomy): domain Bacteria; kingdom Pseudomonadati; phylum Bacteroidota; class Flavobacteriia; order Flavobacteriales; family Flavobacteriaceae; genus Tenacibaculum; species Tenacibaculum sp. FZY0031. Next base: position 30,749 of record NZ_JAZDVY010000007.1, on the reverse strand, counting down.
CAGATGTTAATCATCTACAAAGTAAGTTCAAAGTCTTAGATGTGTATCCTTTATCTTCTATGCAGGAAGGGATGATGTATCATTCTTTGTTAGACCCAAAAACATCTCATTATTTCGAACAGGTAAGTTGTAAAATAGAAGGAGAATTAAATATATCAGTAGTACGCAAAACACTCAACTACTTGTTAAAGCGTCACGATGTTTTAAGAACGGTGTTTTCAGATGAGTTTGATAGATCTCTGCAAATAGTTTTAGATCAAGAAGAATTCGATTTTTCTCTAATAGATATGCGTCAAAGTGTGGATGGAGAAAAAATAGAAGAGCTAATAGAAGCGTATAGAATTAAAGACAGAAACAATAAATTTAACCTTTTACAAGGCTCGTTAATTCGCTTAACTGTATTACAAATAAGTAACACATCATTTGAATTTATATGGAGTTATCATCATATATTAATGGACGGATGGTGTATAGGAATTTTATTACAAGAATTTGAACAAGTGTATAAACACTTCACAAATAAAACGAGTATTGAATTACCTGTTGTTAAGCCGTATTCAAATTACATCTCATGGATAGAAAAAAGAGATAAAATTAAACTATCTAACTATTGGAGTACTTACTTAGCAGGTTATGACACCTTAGCAACTATTCCGAAAAAAGGTAATGAATCTCAAGAAAAAAATAAACAAGCAGTTTATGAACACTATATAAGTTCAGAAGTAGTAACATCGTTACAAACGCTTTCTAGAGAACAGGGAGTTACGTTAAATAATATAATTCAAACTTCTTGGGGTATTGTATTGTCAAGATATAACAATACAAGAGATGTAGTATTTGGAACAGTGGTTTCTGGACGTCCTTCGGAAATAGAGGGCGTGGAAAATATGATAGGATTATTTATCAACACCATTCCTGTTAGAATTAGTTATAATGAAGACACTACAGTTAGTGAACTTCTAGCAAATACACAGAAGAAAGCATTAGAAAGCGATGAATATCAACATTATTCTCTGGCAGAAATTCAAGGAATAAGTGAATTAGGAAGAAACTTATTAGATCATATCATAGTCTTTGAAAATTTACCCGTAAGTAATAAAGACTTACCAAATAATCTAGGTAATGAGAAAGCTCCTTTTACGATAGAAGAATCTCAGGTTTTTGAAGAAACCAATTATGACTTAACGCTAGTAGTTGTACCGGGAAAAGATCTACGATTTAAGTTTTTATATAACAATGCTGTATTTTCAAAAGAATTTATTTCAAAAATTAGTGAGCATTTAACAAATGTGTTGCATGAAATTTTAACGAGTTCTAAAAACAGTAAAGTAAGGCAAGTTGAAATTTTGTCTAATGAAGAAAAGTTACAGCTAACTACTGGTTTTAACAATACTCATTTAGAGTTCACTCCAAATGAAACAATTATGTCGCTATTTGTTGAGCAAGTAGCAAAAAATCCAAATAAAACTGCCTTGTATTATAAGGGTAAAGAGATGACTTACGGTGAGTTGGATGCTCTTTCAAATCAAATAGCCAATTATTTAATTAGTGAAAAAGGCATAAATCAAGGAGACTTAATTGGGGTGTATTTAGAGCGAGATTTACTTCTTGTACCCTTACTGTATGGAATCTTAAAATCTGGGGCAGCATACTTACCCTTAGACACCAATAATCCTATAGAAAGAATTCAAACAATTATTAAAGATTCGAAAGTTAGACTGCTACTTTCTATAGAAAAGTTTGAAGCGGAGTTAGCTACTGTTTCTACAGAGAAAATATACTATGAAACAATAGAAAATTTAGTTTTAAATCAGGCTTGTACGATAGAACTGAAGGTGTCTTCAAATGATTTAGCATACGTGATTTATACTTCAGGATCAACTGGAATGCCAAAAGGAGTTATGGTTGCACATCATTCAGTTGTGAATTTAGTGCAATCTATGCAAGAGAAGTATCCGCTAACATTTAAAGATAGTTATTTATTAAAAACAAATTATGTTTTTGACGTGTCTGTAGCTGAGTTATTTGGATGGTATCTTGATGGAGGTACATTAATCATTTTACCAAAAGGCGAAGAAAAAGAACCGTTAAAAATGATGAAAGCCATACAAGAAAATCAAGTTACTCATGTTAATTTTGTGCCTTCATTATTTGCTGTTTTCCTTGAGGAAATAGAGAATAACTCTCTAGAGGTAATAAAAAGCTTAAAACATATTTTCTTAGCAGGAGAAGCACTTCCATTAAGCCTTATAAAACGTTTTTATGCTTTAAAAACGAATATTTCACTAGAAAATATTTATGGGCCTACAGAAGGTACCATTTATAGTAGTTGGTACACAACAACAGGAAATGAAAATTCTGTAAATGTACCTATTGGAAAACCTATTAGCAATGTGTTGCTTTATGTTTTAGATACTTTTAATAATCCGCAACCAATAGGAGTTCCAGGTGAATTGTGTATTGCAGGAGAAGGAGTAGCACTTGGTTACCTCAATAGAGCTGATTTAACTGAAAGTAAATTTGTTAAAAATCCATTTGATACTAGTAAAAAAATGTACCGTACAGGAGATTTGGTACGCTGGTCTGATAGTGGAAATATAGAGTTTTTAGGAAGAATTGATGATCAGATAAAACTAAGAGGGTATCGAATTGAACTAGGAGAAATAGAAAATTATTTGGTTAAATATTCACCAATAAAAGAGGGAGTTGTACTTGTTCAAGAACACGGAGAACAAAAAAACTTAGTGGCCTATTATGTTTCAAATGAAGAAGTAAATGAACAAAATCTTAGAGAATATTTAGTAAATAACCTCCCAGAGTATATGGTCCCTAGTCAATACATTGCACTAGAAGAAATGCCATTAAATGCTAGTGGAAAGCTGGATAAAAAGGCGTTGTTAAAAACAGCAAAAACAATAAAATCAGCCTATGTTTTAGCAACATCTTCAGAAGAGAAGGTATTAGTTAATGTGTGGAAATCTGTATTAGGAATAGACCATGTAGGAATAACAGATCATTTCTTTTCATTAGGAGGAGATTCCATAAAATCGGTACAAATTAGTTCTCGTCTAAGAGCATTAGGAAAAGAATTACCAGTTAAAACAATCATGACTTTACCTACAATTATTGAACAAGCAAGAGCCATTCAATCTATTGAGGTTATAGCAGATCAATCAAAAATTGTCGGAGAGGTGCCTTTAACAGGTATTCAACAATGGTTCTTTAAGGAGTCTGATTTTAATTCTCAACACTACAATCAATCTGTAGCCTTAAAGTTCAACGACGGAATAACTTTAAATGAAGTAAAACAAGTATTTCAAAAGTTAGTTGAACATCACGATGTTTTAAGAACAAAATTTGTAGATGATGGGGCACATAAAAAACAGGTAATTGAAGAAACAATAACATTAGAGATAGAAGAGAAAAACTTCAAGAGTCAAGGAAACTTCCAAGAGTTAATATTAGCAGAAAGTAATAAACTTCAAAGAGAAATAATTCTTCAAGAAGGGCCATTATTTAAAGTAGGATACTTTGAAACAGATGAAGGAACCTACTTAGTTGTAATTATTCATCATTTAATAATTGACGGTATTTCTTGGCGTATTTTATTTGAAGATATGGAAACGCTTCATCAGCAAATTAAAAACAAGGAAGCATTAGCGTTACCATTAAAGAGCGATTCTTTTAAACTTTGGGCAGATAAGCTTGAGACTTATAAAAGGTCTAATGAATTTAAAAAACAAAAAGGATATTGGGAGGAAGTTATGCAGAAACCTTTTGTGAAAATCCCCAAAAACAATACTGTTTCTAATACTTATAAAAAGGCTCAAAGTATTCGTTTTTCTCTTAACAAAGAGTTGACCGAAACATTACTTACAGATGTTCATAAACCGTTCAATACACAAATTAACGATATACTTTTGGCGAGCTTTACAAAAGCTTTCGCAAACCAGTTCGGTATCGATTTATTAAAGATTGATCTAGAAGGCCACGGTAGAGAAGAGAGTATATCTAATGTTAAAATAGATAGAACGGTAGGATGGTTTACGACTATATATCCTGTAAGTTTCCATGTTCATAAAAATTTAAAGTCTCATATTAAAGAAACAAAAGAAACGCTTCGCGGGGTTCCAAATGGTGGTTTGGACTATCTTTTACTTACATACCTTGAAGAAGAGCATAGTGTTGAAGAAAATAAAGCTCAGATTAGCTTTAACTACCTAGGGCAATTTGATACTGATATAGAAGGAAAAAGCTTTGAAATAGTAGATGGACTTTCAGGTGACGATGTTGCATTAGAAAGCAAGAGACCTTACGATGTTGAAATAACAGGAATTGTTACATCAAAACAATTAGAAATACGCTTAACATATGGAGAAGAAGAATTTGATGCTGTTGAAATGGAATCTCTGATGCTGTCTTACCAAAAATGTTTAGAAGAGACGATTGTTTATTGTATGCATTTGGAAACGAAAGAAGTAACCCCTTCAGATCTTACATATAATAAATTAAGTATTTCCGAAGTAACAAATCTGCAAAAACGATATGATTTACAAGATGCATATCTACTCTCACCAATGCAAGAAGGAATGTTCTTCCATTCAATATATGATGATTTGTCTGAAAATTATTTTGAACAAGTAACATGTCATATAGAGGGGGATGTAAATATCAAAACAGTGTCCGATACTTTAGAGTACTTACTAGCACGTCATGATATTTTACGAACAAATTTCTTTCACGAAGGTCTAGACCAACCATTACAGTTTGTGAAGAATCATCAGCAACTAGATTTTACATATGTGAAAATTATTGATGAGGTTGCAAATAGTAGTGAAGAAAAAGTGTTAGAAAAGTACAAAACAAAAGACAAAGCTAGAAAGTTCGATCTTACAAAAGGTGCTTTAATGCGTTTAACAGTACTTGAAACTACAGAAAAATCATTTGCGTTTATTTGGAGTTATCACCATATTCTTATGGATGGATGGTGTATGGGAATCATTGTAAATGAGTTTAAAGAGGTTTACGAACAATTCATAAATGGTAAACCAATAAAGTTGCCAGAAATATCTCCTTATGTAAACTATATCTCATGGTTACAAAAAAGAGAAAAAGAAGTATCAGCTAATTATTGGAAAAAATATTTAGCAGGGTTTGATACAGTTACAACATTTCCTCAAAAGCAAGTTAAAAGAGAAGGGTACAACCAAGTAAGTGATGGTTTTGTTTTAGATGAAATACAAACCAAAACATTGCATAATGTATCGAGAAAATACGGAGTTAGTCTTAATACACTAATACAAACAGCTTGGGCAATGGTACTTAGCAGATACAATACAACTACAGATGTTGTGTTTGGATCAGTAGTTTCTGGGCGTCCTGCAGAATTGGCAGGAATAGAGAACATGCTTGGTTTATTTATCAATACAATTCCTGTAAGAATTCGATTTGAAGAAGGAGAAAATATAGAGGATGTATTGAAAAAGGTACAACTTAATGCTTTGGAGAGTGAAGAATATCAGTACCATCCTTTATCAGAAATACAAGCATTAAGTGAATTAGGAAGAGACCTTTTAGATCATATTTTAATTTTTGAAAACTTCCCCATAGGAAAACAAGTTGCCAATAATACTAAAGAACAAACGGGCTTTGAGGTAACCAGCATACAAAGTGAAGTACAAATTAACTATAATTTGAACATAAAAATATTACCATTTGAAACAACAGAAATTCTGTTTGATTATAATGAGAATATTTATGAAGAAGTTCTGATAAAAGAGTTAATAAGTGCCTTTAGAAATAGTATAGAAGCAATTATTAAAGAGGAAGAAAAGCCAATATTACATCTAGAGATACTTTCAAGTAATCAATTACAAAAAGTAAAAGATGAATTGCGTAAAGACCTTAGCAAAGGAATTATAGAAAAAACAATTCAAGAAACATTATCTATTGGTTTAAATAACAACCCTACTAAATGTGCAATCGTGTACAAAGGGGCGGAAATTAGTTATGCTTTATTAGAAGAAGAGTCCACTAAAATAGCAAACTCTTTAATAGAAGCTAAAATCCCTGAAAATACTTATGTAGGAATATTGTGTGAAGATCGTCATCTTCTAATTGCCGCAATGATAGGAGTTTTAAAGGCCAAACTAGCGTTTGTTCCTTTGGAATTTGGGTTGCCTCAAGAACGATTATCTTCAATTTTAGAGCAAACACAAAGCCAATATGTTTTAACAGATCAAAAGATGGGTTCAATTGAAAAGCTTCAACGAACCACAAAGGCTACTTATTTAGATATTCCATTCATTTTAGAAACTGAAGAAAAAACACTGGTAGAAAAACGAACGTACGAATTAAATGACCCTGTGTATGTTTATTTTACATCAGGATCTACAGGGAAACCTAAAGGTGTTATAGGAAGAAATAAGGGATTAGAGCACTTTATCTCATGGGAAATAAACACTTTTGGTATAGATGATTCTTTCCGATTTAGCCAATTTACAAACCCAGGATTTGATGTGTTCTTAAGAGATGTATTTGTACCGCTATGTGCCGGAGCAACTATATGTATTCCAGAAAAAGATTTACTCCTTACAGGAGACGTATTGAGCTCTTGGATAGATGAAAATGAAATTTCATTAATACACTGTGTGCCTAGTTTCTTTAAAATATTCAATACCCAAAGCGTAGAGAAGTCATTATTCACTAAACTTAAGTATATTCTACTTGCAGGTGAAAAAATTGTTCCGTTCGAACTACAAAACTGGTTCAATAAATTTAAAGATAAAGTACAGTTAGTAAATATTTATGGTCCAACTGAAACAACATTAGCAAAAGGCTACTATTTAATTCAACCAGAAGATAAGGACAAGAAATATATTCCAATAAAATCAATAATAGGAGCTCAGTTTGTAATACTTGATTCGTCTTTAAACGTATGCCCAGCAGGAGTTGTTGGAGAAATTTACATTCGTACACCTTATAGAAGTTTAGGGTATTTAAATCTTCCTGAAGAAAATAACAAAGTATTTATAAAGAATCCTTATGGAGATGGTGAACAAGATATTTTATACAAAACAGGAGATCTTGGAAAAAAAGACAGAACAAACACAATTGAGATTTTAGGAAGAATAGACCGACAGGTAAAAATTAGAGGAATACGTGTTGAATTAGACGATATTAAGCAAAACATTCTCAATTATAAAGGGATAACAGAAGCGGTAGTAGTTGTTAGGCAAAATGCTGAAAATGAGCAATACATTTGTGCATATTATATTGAAAAAGAAGAAATAAATGTAGCTGAATTAAGAGCTTTTATAAGAGATGTGCTACCTAATTATATGGTACCTTCTTTCTTTATTCCTATAACTACCGTTCCATTAAATGTGAATGGAAAACTAAATATAAAAATGTTACCTGAACCTATGTTAATTAATACAACTGTAGAGGTAGCAACAAATGAAACACAAGAAAAACTAATTGAAATTTGGTCTGAAATATTAAAAATTTCAACAGAAGACATAGGGATTACAAATTCATTTTTTGAATTGGGAGGGCACTCAATTAAAGCTTTCCATTTAATGTCTGGTATTCAGAAAGAATTTGGAGTAAAGCTAAAGTTGAAAGATATTTTTGAGCATACAACGATTATTGAGTTATCTCAAATAATAAAAAATACTCAGCCAAAAGAAGAAACAAAACAAATTAAAAACATAGGTGAGAAAGAGTTGTACTTACTATCTCCTGCTCAAAATAGAATGTTTTATCAGCAGATGCTGCACGAAGGAAGCGTAGCCTTTAATATTTCTATTCCAATTAAAATTAATGGAGAAGTTGTAAAAGAAAAGTTAGAAAATACACTTCGACAATTAGTAAAGCGACATGAAAGTTTAAGAACAGGTTTTGTGTTATCAGAAGAAGGAATCTTCCAGAAAATTTATGGAGCAGAAGAATTTAAACTGGAAATTCTGAACCTAGAAAATTATGATAACGCACAAGAAGCATTTTTAAGTTTTATCCGTCCGTTCGAGCTTACAAGTCACTCTCTTTTTAGAGCAGGTCTATTAAAAGATAGTGATTTAGGAGATTTACTTTTCATAGATATTCATCACATTGTAGCAGATGGAACTTCTGTAAACATCCTAGTTCATGATTTTATCGATATGTATCAAGAAAATACATTGGAAGATTTAGAACTACGTTATGTAGACTACGCACATTGGATGCAAGATATGGGAGCTGAGCTTGAGCAACAGAAAAATTATTGGTTTAATCAGCTTTCTGGAGAGTTACCGTATTTAGATCTGCCTACTGATATTGATTCGTCTGAGAAGAAAGCGTTTTTAGAAGCAGAAGAAAAAGAAATTTATGTTAATGTAGAAAAGTATCAAGAATTAACAAAAGCAGCTAAAGAATTTGAGGTTTCAGAATTCATGTTGTTACTATCTGCTTACTACATCTTGTTGTCTAAAATTTCTGGAAACCATGATATAATTATTGGAACAGATATCGTAGGTAGAGCACATAATCAACTCAATACAATAGTTGGAACATTTGTGAACGTTTTACCATTACGATTTAGAATACAGCCAGAAGCCTCTTACCTTAATTTATTGTCTGAAATTAAAAAAGTAGTATTAGAAGCTTATGATAATCAAGATTATCAATACGACCAATTAGTTTCAGAACTACATAAAGACGGAAGTATTGGAGGAAGAGCAATGATTAAGGTACACTTTGCTTTTATGAATACTTTGTTAATAGCTTCTGATAAAACCAATGCTTTTGAACACCTTCCTCTTAAAAGTAAAAGAAGTTCACGAAAAGATTATGAATTCAAAATAGAAGTAAGAGAAAAAGAGGAAACCATAGGTATTGCATTTATTTATGACCCCAATTTATATAGTAATAGTACGATGGAAGTTTTTATGAATTTCTATTACAATATTTTAATGACTATTATCAACAATCCTCAGCAAGCGATTAAAGATATTAAACTAGAACAGTCAGAAAGCTTTATTAAAGAACAAATTAATTACTAAAAGTCAATAATATTATGGAGAAAGTAACCATTGTGTCAACAGAAGATCTATCAACTGCATTAGGAGCAGAGGTGAAAATAAGTTCTGAAATAGGAGTTTGTCCTGTTACAATAACCGCAAAGAATAATGAAAATGGTATTGAGTGGGCAAAAAAAGCAAAGGAGAGTGTTAATGAACTGCTGTTAAAAAATGGGGCAGTATTGTTAAGAGGATTTACTATAGAAGGAGCAGCAGATTTTAATACAATGTTTAAAGTATTTGCAGGAGATCCGTTAGAGTACAAAAACAGAACATCTCCAAGAGATCAAGTTTATGAAAATGTATATACCTCTACAAGTCACCCTAAAGACCAAGAGATTCATATGCATACAGAGAATTCATATTCAAAAACATTCAATAGGTTAATTGCATTTTTTTGTTTAGTACCACCAGATGTAGAAGGAGAAACCCCCATTGCAGATGAACGTAAGTTATTTAATTACTTACAAGAAGAAACTTTAGAGGCCTTTCGAAAAAAAGGAGTAAAATACGTTAGAAATACCATACCAGGAGTAGGCTTAGATTGGAGAACGATTTATCAAACAGAAGATAAAAATCAAGTTAATAAATATTTAGATGATAATGGAATAGGATATGAATGGGTAGGAGATGATCACTTGAGAATTCAATGGGTACTTCCTGCTATTCAAAAACATCCGATAACTAATGAAGAAGTTTGGTTTAATCATATGTACTTTGGTCATAAGTCGTTATACGATCCAATGGTGTTGGAGTTTTTCGAAGAAAAAGATTTACCATTTGTAACTTATTTTGGAGATGGAAGCGAAATTAGTGATGAAGTAATTCAAGAATTCAAAGACTTTTATAAAGAGCATGCCATAAGTTTTCCTTGGCAAAAGAATGATTTTTTATTGTTAGACAATATGATGTTTGCTCATAGTAGACGTCCCTATGATGGAAAGCGTACCATTCTTACAGCAATGTCACAACCACATCAATTTAACCTAGACCTAAAATAAATATAATTTAAAGCACCTTTTATGTGTGGAATTAACGGATTCATAAACTTTACGAGAGCGCTAAATCAGGAAGATAAGTATGTTGCTGAACAGATGAATAAAAAAATATTTCATCGAGGACCCGATGCGCAAAATACATTACTTTATAAAAATGTCGCCTTTGGATTTAACCGATTAAGTATAATTGGGTTAGACAACGGAATGCAACCTGTATTTAATGAAGATAAATCTTTAATCCTTATTTGTAATGGAGAAATTTTTAATTACGTAGAGTTGCGAGAAGAACTTAGAAATAAAGGGCATCATTTTAGTACAAATACAGATATAGAGGTAATAGTTCATCTTTATGAAGAGTATGGAATGAAGCTGTTAGATAAACTAAATGGGCAATTTGCCTTTGCTTTATACGATACTAGAAAAGAATCGATGTTTTGTGTAAGAGATCATTTAGGAATCTTACCCTTTTTCTACACTTTTGTTGATGATACATTTGTATTTGCATCAGAAATAAAAGCAATTCTAGAGTATCCAAAAGTAAAAACATCGGTTGATCCAGTTGGCTTAGATCAGGTAATGACTTTTGCAGGGCTTATAAGTCCAAGAACAATGTTTAAGGGAATTAAAAGCTTAGAGAATGGTCATTATTTAGAAGTTACCAAAGAGGGGCAGATTAAAAATATAGAATATTGGGACCTTATTTATCCTGAAGGAGAAGTAAAAATGAACGGACGTTCAGAAGCCTCATACCTAGAAGAGCTAGAAGAACTGTTTGAAACAGCGGTAGGCTTACGTTTACGTTCAGATGTACCCACGGGGTATTATTTAAGTGGTGGGTTGGACTCTTCAATGATAGGAATGAAAATAAACCAATTACTTCCTAATATTCGAAAAGAAGCATTTTCTATTGATTTTCCTGATGCCAAAATTTCAGAATCATTTTACCAAAACATAGTTGCCAATGCAGGGAATTCTAACTTAAATAAAAAAACGTTTTACTTTAATGATATTGCTAGTAGATTGAAAAAATCTGTTTACCATAGTGAATGTCCTGTTAAAGAAACCTATAATACAGCCTCTCTGTATTTATCTAGTAAAGTGCGTGATGAGAAAATTAAAGTAATTCTTTCAGGAGAAGGAGCAGATGAGTTTTTTGCAGGGTATGTAGGATTTAGGTTTGATAAAATGCGAGAAATGAGTATGCTGGTAAATGATACCAGTAGAGAAGAAAAAGCTATACGAAAAAAATTATGGGGAGATGAATCATTTTATTATGAGTTGGATTTTATGAAGCATAATAAAGTTAAAAAACAACTTTATTCATCCTCATTAAATACAGCTTATGAAGAAGTAAACTGTTTAAATCATCCTATAATTAACCCAGAACGTATTGCAAATAGGAGCTTGTTAAATAAAAGAGCGTATATAGATTACAAACTTCGATTAACAGATCATTTAATCTCTGATCATGGAGATAGAATGGCAATGGCAAATTCTATAGAAGTTCGATTCCCTTTTTTAGATAAGAATATCGTTGAATTTTCAACTAAGGTTCCTGATACTTTAAAATTAAGTGAAGATTTTGTTGAGAAATATATTCTCAAAAAAATGGCAGCTAAGTTTGTTCCTAAAGCTGTATGTGAAAGAGAGAAGTTTGGTTTTGTAGCCCCAGGAAGCCCCTATTTATTACAACACAACAAAGAATATGTATCAGATATTCTTTCTTATGATAGAATTAAAAGACAAGGATTTTTTAATCCTGATGAAATTGAACGATTGAAAAAAATATATAGTCAAAAAGGATTTACTGTTAATGTACCTTTTGAAATGGACTTACTTCTCATCGTTACCACTTTTGGAATGTTTCTCGATAATTTTATTGAGAATTAGAATTCTTTTCAACTTAAACTATAACAACCTAAACTATAATTTATGATTATTCAAGAAGCACTGTGTAGGAGCTTATTAACGAATAGCCAACAAATAGCTATTGAAGAAAATAGAAGTACTATTACGTATGCTGAATTATTAGATAAGGCCAATAAAATTACTGGATATCTACAAGATAAAAATGTACCAGAAGGTGCCTACATCGGAATCCAAGCAACAACAGTAACCGATATGGTTAGTGCAATGCTAGGAATAATGAATGCTCGTTGTGTGTTTGTACCGATGAATGGAGAATTACCAGAGAAACGATTGGCAGGCATGGTATCAAAATTAGAACTGTCTTATTTAGTAGCAAATGACATAACAAGCCTATCGAGAGTATACGAAACAGTTTCTAAAGCAGACTTTAAGACCGTCTATGCTAAAACGTATGAGATAACAACACCTCAGTACGATGCAGAAGACGCATTGTATGTTTATTTTACTTCTGGTTCTACAGGAGAGCCTAAAGGAATTATAGGTAAGAATAAAAGTTTACTTCAATTCCTACAATGGGAAACAAAAAAATTCACGATAAAAGAATCTGATAGATTTAGTCAATTTATAAGTCCGTATTTCGATGCCTTTTTAAGAGATGTTTTTACTCCTTTATTCAATGGAGCAACGATTTGCGTACCTCCTAAAGAAGAAGATTTTTTTACTACAGAAAAAATGGTAAAATGGATAGATTCACAAGAAATTTCAATTATACACTGTGTACCTAGTGTTTATAGGGTGTTTAACTCTCATAACCTTTCTTTTGAAAACTATGCAAAACTTAGATATGTACTTTTGTCTGGAGAAAAGATTATTCCATACGAGTTGAAGAAATGGTATGAGGTATTTGATGATAGAATTACATTAGTAAACCTTTATGGAACAACCGAAACAACCATGATTCGTTGTTGTTATGAGATTCAACCTTCAGATGTGTCTAAAGGAAAAGTACCTATTGGAAGTCCTATAGATGATACAGAAGTGTTGATTTTAGATAATAACCTTATGCCTTGTGGTCCCTTGGTATCCGGACAGCTTTATATTAGTTCACCCTATATTACTAAAGGGTATTTGAAAGACGAAGTACTTAACAAAGAAAAATTTATTGTTTTAAATGAAGGAACATCAGCAGAAAAAATAGCATTTAAAACAGGAGATCTTGCAAGGAGACTTATAAATAATACAATAGAACTATTAGGTAGAACGGATAGGCAAATTAAAATACGAGGAATTCGTGTTGAAATTGATGAAATAGAAAATGTCTTAGTTGAAAGTCCACTAGTAGAAAATGTTGTGGTAACAAAAGATACATCAAACGATGAGCAATTGATAGCATATTATATTAAGGAAAAACTTTTTAAAGAAAAAGAGGTAAAAGATGAGGTTTATGACTATGTAAAAAATCACCTGCCAAATTATATGATTCCTTCATCACTTATTGAAGTTAATGAGTTCCCGTTACTGCCTAATGGGAAAATAGATTTTAAAACATTGATATTGAATGAAGAGAAAAAAGTAATTGTCGCGCCTAAAAATGATTATGAATTAAGAATATTGAAGGTTTGGAAAACCATTTTAGGAGATAAAACTATTTCTGTAGATGAAAACTTTCAAAGTGCAGGAGGAAGCTCATTAACTTTAATGCGACTTATAGGAAAATTATATTCTGAATTTGGTGTTCGTATGACATTAAAAGACTTGTTTAAAAATTTAACTATTCAAAAGCAAGCTCTTTTAATTGCTAGCTTAAGTAAAGGTACAGAAAGTGTTTACTCAATAAAAAAAGCAGCACATAAAGATTATTATAACTTATCTTCTTCGCAGAAAACAATTTATTATAACTATGAATTGAACAAACAAGGGATCGATTATAATATGCCTATGGTTTGGGAAATACTGTGGGATATTGAGGCAAGGAAAGTAGAAGAAACCATACAGAAAATAATTTTAAGACATGAAAGTTTGCGAACTTCATTCGCAATAAATGGAAATACATTTGGACAAAAAATACATGAAGAAATAGCTTTTCATTTAGCACAGAAGGATATAAAAAAGGCAAACCTAGATAAAGAAATAGAGGCTTTTATTAAGCCATTTAACCTTAGTAATCCACCATTGTTACGAGCAGGGTTGTTTAAAACAGAAGATAGTTTTTACCTTATTGTAGATCTGCATCATATAGCTTCAGATGGGGTTTCTCAACAAATACTTCATAAAGAGTTTATGACTTTATATATGAATGGAGAGCTAGCACCATTAAATTATACATATAAAGACTATGCTGAATGGGAAAACGAATTCAGAAATCAAAAAGATTTTGATGCATTAAAAGATTTTTGGTTGCATAAATTTAAAGATGAAGTTCCTAAATTAAATCTATTTTCAACTTTAGTACCAGAGAAAGAAGCAGATAAAGCAGGAGAACATATAGAGTTCAATATTGACAAGAAAGCAATTCAACATTTTATAAATGCGTTGTTTAATGAAAACATCACAGTTTTTACAGGAATATTTGGAGCACTGCAATTACTATTGTTAAAAGCTACAGGCCAAAAAGACATGGTAATAGGAATAACTTCCTCAGGAAGGGTTCAAGAAGAAACTGAAAATATAGTGGGGACTTTCGTAAATATGCTACCTATTAGACATTCCATTTTAGAAGACCTTCCTTTTATAAACTACGCGTTGAAATTAAAAGAGTTTTTTATAGAAGCAACTAGTAAACAACAATATAGTTTAATTGATATCAAGGCAGAATTAAGTAAACAAAAACAAGAACATAATAATAGAATGTTTGATGTTTTATTTAATTATCAAGATATGACAAAAGTAAATGCATCTTCTGAAGAATATCCTATTAATTTTTATGAAATAAATACAAAAATTTCTAACTACCCTTTAGAAATGAAAGTCTTTGAAATGCCTGAAACGTTAAACTTTAAACTCAAGTATGCAAAGAGCTATTTAGATAAAAAAGATGCTTTAGCATTGGTAAAAGAATTTAAATCTATACTACTACAATTAGGAAACAATCCAAATGGAGAAATCCATGCTTATACAAAGAAAGAAGTTGAGCTCAATCAAATAATGGACGAAATCTCGTTCAACTTTTAAAAACAAAATATTTAAGTAAAATAAAAGTACGCTAACAGTGAAAATTCATTGTTAGGGTAGAAAACTATATTTTATTTCTAAAACCTTTAAGGATAATTACTACAATGAATACAAATAATTACTGGGAAAAGCGATTAAAAGGTTTTGAGTTGGAAGCGTATTTCAATGAAGAAAACAAGGAAGAATTTTCAGAAGCAACAACGTATAAAGAAGATAAGATTTTTGCAACAGAAGAACTGTTAAAATTACTACATGATATAGCACCTTCTGATAAAGCAAAATACATGGTATTACTATCAGTTTTGGGAGTACTTATTCAAAAAATAACAAGTAAAAGTGAAGCTCTTATTTGTACTCCTCTCTTTTCTTTAAAGGAAGAAAGCTCGGTATTTAAGAAAACCATTCCAGTTAGAATTTCAAACACAAACAAGTTAACATTGAAAGCGTTGTTAATACAGCTAACAAGTTGTTTAAAGGCCGATTTTGAGAATGAAAATTCATTAATAGATGATGTTTGGAATAAAAAGTTGAATGCTACAAAAATCGGTATGTACTTAAAACAAATACAAGTGGATAATTTTAGTCAATCGAATTACCCAGATTTGCAATTTATTTTTAGTGCAAACAACGAACTTTCTTTAGAAATTAAGTGTAATTCTGATTGTTATAATTTTAATTATATAAGAGAGATAGCCAAGCGTTATTTTATATTATTAAAGACAATATTAGTACAAAAGGATAAACAATTAAAAGATTGTTTGCTTACCACAGAAGAGGAGTTACAAGAATTAAAATTGTTTAATGAGCAGCCTAAAGAGCAAACCTATACCAAAAAATTAAATAAATTATTTGAAGAACAGGTTTCTAAGTCGCCTAAGGCTTTAGCGATAAAATATAAGGAAAGTGAGTTAACTTATGAAGAATTAAACGCCAAGGCAAATCAATTAGCAAATTACTTATTAAAACAAGGTCTTCGTAGCAATGAAATGGTGGGGGTATACCTAGATCGGTCTATAGAGACAATGATAGGATTATTAGGAATTTTAAAAGCAGGAGGTACGTATCTTCCAATGTCTCCTCAGTTTCCAAAAGAAAGAGTTGATTATATACTGCAAAAAGCAGAAGTTAAAATACTATTAACTCATCAAGAGCTTTTAAAAACTTCGTTTAGTTTTCATGGAAAAGTATTGGATATAAATACGCCAGAAATAACAAGCGAGTCACCAAATAATATAGAGTCGAATGGATTGGTAGAAGAGATAGCGTATTGTATTTTTACTTCTGGGTCTACAGGAACTCCTAAAGGGGTAATGGTATCTCATAAGAGTGTTATTAACCTAGTTAATGGACTTAAAGAAAAAGTATATCATAATTTAACAAGCCAGTTAAGAGTTGCAATGCTAGCTTCTCATGTTTTTGATGCTTCTATTCAGCAAATATTTGGAGCATTATTACAAGGGCATAGTTTATATATCGCAAGCCAAGAAGAATGTTCTGCAGGGAATAACTTATTAAACTTTTACGAAAAAAATAACATCCAACTTTCCGACGGAACTCCAACACACTTTAGGTTATTAGTTAGAGAATTAGAGGAAGGCTACCAATTCAAAGAATTTAAAGTTTGGATATTAGCGGGAGAAGAACTTCCTAAAAAAGTAATAGCGCACTTTTTCAAAAAAGTAAATGGAGAAATACAAATTTTTAACATGTACGGTCCAACAGAAACTTGTGTTGACTCTACCTATTATCCATTACTTAAAAAAGAAATAGAAAAACAAGCATTTATTCCTATAGGAAAACCATTGCCTAACGAACGCGTATATATTACTGATGCATATGGAAATTTAATGCCAATTGGAATCATAGGAGAGCTTATAATTGCCGGAGATGGTGTAGCACATGGGTATCTCAAAGAAGAAAAACTTACAGGGGAAAAGTTTAGAAAAAATTGGATTAGAGGAGAAGAAAAAGTATACAAAACAGGAGATCTAGGCATGTGGTTACCAAATGGTAATCTTAAGTTCGTAGGAAGAAAAGATGATCAAATAAAACTTAGAGGTTATAGAATAGAGTTTGGAGATATAGAAAATAGCATTTTAAGTTTTCATGCGGTAAAAGAAGTAGTTGTTGATCTTAGAGAATATAAAAACGAACCTTGTTTGGTAGCGTATTGTGTTGTAAAGGAAAATAATGATATGCGTAACATAAGAGATTTCTTATCAAACAAGTTACCAGAGTATATGATTCCTTCTTACTATGTTGAATTAAAAGAATTGCCATTAACAACCAGTGGCAAATTAAATAAAAAAATACTTCCAGACCCAGAAATAAATGTAACTGAAGAGCATAAGCTTCCAGAAAATAAAACAGAAGAGAAGTTGCTAACTATCTGGTCAGAAATTCTAAATCTAGAGAAAGAAAAAATTAGTACAGATGCTTCCTTTCTTACTTTAGGAGGGCATTCTCTGATGGCAATACAAATAGCCAATAATATCAAAAAAAACTTTGAAGTACCAATTACATTGGTTGAAACATTTCAACAGGCAACCATACAACAACAAGCAAAATTTATAGAGGCTAAACAATGGCTTAAAGAAAGCTCATCAACCATGTCAGAAGAGTCAAAACTAGAAATTGACATATAACTTTTTACTCCAACTAAACTACCTATTAAAATACCAAATAAACACTTTACCTAATTATTATGGAAGAACTGATTTTAAAACTAAAACAAGAAAACATAGATATACGTGTTGTTAACGATAACTTAAAAATAAGTGTACCGAAAACTTTTTCTAATAATTCTTTAATAGAAGAAATAAAGGCTAATAAATCTGAGTTAATGGCCTATGTAAATAGTATTCAAGAGAAAAAAGCAGCGGTATTTAGTATTCCCAAGGGTACAGAAGAAAAGATATTTAACCTTACTTCTGCTCAAATGCGTATGTTTATTTCAGACGATCTAACTGGAGATTCATTGGTGTATAATTTACCACAAGCTTATGAAATTCATGGAGAGTTCGATAAATTGAAGTTATCAACAGCATTTAAAAACTTAATCAATCGCCACGAGAGTTTAAGAACTGTTTTTAGTTTAGATTCAGCACACAACCCTCAGCAAGAAATTTTAGAAACAGTTAATTTTGAGGTAGAATATTACGATGCTTCTTTAGCTGAAGTAGGGGGTATTATAGAAAAATTTGTAAGATCTTTTGACCTTTCAGAAGGACCCTTATTACGTGTAGGTTTAATTACAATTAATCCAAACCTACATATATTGTTGGTAGATTTACATCATATTATTTCAGATGGTACTTCGCAAGAGGTGCTAATTCACGATTTCATACAGTTATATAAAGGGAATGATCTTCCAAAGGTAGTTGTCAAATACAGAGATTATCTCAATTGGTATTTAAGTGAAGAGAATCAACAGTCAATAGCTTCTCAACGAGATTTTTGGAGAAATGATTTTTCAGGCACTCTGCCCTTGCTAAACCTTCCTACAGACCTTCCTAGACCAACAGAAAAGACGTATAGAGGAGGTACCTATTATTTTAAAGTATCTAAAGAAGAAACAGCCTCATTAAAAGAGTTAGCTAAGCAACATAACACTTCATTATTTTCAGTGCTATTATCAGCTTATAGTATTTTATTATCTAAATTAAGTAATCAAGAAGATATTATCATTGGAACTCCAGTGGCTGGAAGAACACATGCAGATTTACAAAAAATAATAGGTGTGTTTGTTAATACCTTAGCATTGCGTTTGTTTCCTGAACAAGAAAAAAGCTTTAAAGATTATCTTAGTGAAGTATCCAACAAAACGATACGTTGTTTTGATAACCAGTCTTATCCTTATGAACGTTTGGTTGACGATTTAGGTTTAGAAAGAAACCCTGCCCATAACCCATTATTTGATACATTATTTATCCTTCAGAATATAGAAAAAGACACTTCGGAAATAGATTCATTACAAATAAAATTATATGAGCACAAGCATTATAATACCTCAAAAGTAGACCTTAGTTTATTTGCTTTTGAAGGAGATGAAGGACTCCTGTTTAAATTTGAATATGCTTTAGATTTATTTACAGAGCAAACAATAAAAGAATTTTCTCAGTACTTTAAAAAGGTTATTAATCAAGTAACAACTAATACCTCACTTAAAGTATCTGAGGTAGCCTTACTATCAACATCAGAAAGTATCGAGCTTATAAGTGAAAGCACGGGAGAATCGAAACATTTTTTTGATGAAAAAACAATTATCTCGCTATTTGAAAATCAAGCGTTAAAATTTTCAGAAGCCACAGCTTTAGTATCAGGTACGGAAACTTTAACCTATAAAGAGTTAAATGAACGTTCTAATCAATTAGCACATAAGCTACAAGCATTAGGAGTAGGGAAAGGTGTTTTAGTAGGACTTTTACTAGATAAAAGTACAGAGGCTGTTATAAGTCTTTTAGCTGTATTAAAGGCAGGAGGAACTTACCTACCAATAGATGTAGATTATCCAGAGGATAGAATAAAATATATTATAAAAGACAGTAACATAAAAGTAGTAATAACCACTAGTACTAATACTACTGAGATAGTGAAATCTAAAACAGTTTTATTTATAGATCAATTCAAAGAAAGTGATTGGTCTAAAGAGCTGCCTAAAAGAGAAGAAGCGTTATCTGACCTTTGTTATGTAATTTATACTTCTGGTTCAACAGGAAACCCAAAGGGAGTAATGATTAGCCATAGCTCATTATTAAATTATATTGGATGGGCATCTGAACATTATGTGCATGGAGAACCAGCGACATTCCCTCTATATACTTCTTTTTCTTTCGACCTTACTATAACGTCAATTTTTATTCCTCTTGTTACAGGAGGAAAGGTGTTAGTTTATAAAGATGTTGAAGAGGAGGCAACTATAGAATCAATTATTCTTGATAATAAAGTTGATACGATCAAATTAACACCCTCTCATTTAAAAATTATAAATATCAGTGATAAATTATCAAAAAGCTTAGCAACCAGTAATATAAAAAGGCTTGTTGTTGGAGGAGAGGAACTCACATATCAGTTAGCAAAAGATATTGATAGTAAATTTGGAGGGAGTGTGAAAATTTATAATGAATATGGGCCAACAGAGACAACTGTAGGCTGTATGGTTTATGAGTTTAACGCAGGTAAAAAATCTGTTTCAGTTCCTATAGGTAAAGCTATTGCTAACATGAGTACTTACGTGTTGGATAGCAATTTGAAACCTGTTCCTAAAGGAGTTGTTGGTGAACTTTACATATCTGGAAAAGGCGTAGGGCTCGGATATTTAAATAAAGAGGAACTTTCAGCACAGAGGTTTATTCCAAATACCGTTTCAGAAGGAACTTACATGTATAAATCAGGAGACTTGGCAATGTGGTCAAGAGATGGAGAAATGATATTTAAAGGACGTATTGATGACCAGGTAAAAATTAGAGGCTTTAGAATAGAGTTAGGAGAAATAGAATTCCAAATGATGGAGCATCACTTTATCGACCAAGTTGCTCTTATGGTGAGAGGAAGTAATAAAGAAACGGATCAAAATTTATGTGCCTATTATGTTGCAAAAACTCAACTATCAGCAGAAGAGTTAAAAGAATTTTTATCAGAAAAGCTACCAGACTATATGGTACCAACTCTTTTTGTTCAAGTAGATGTTATGCCTTTAACTGCAAATGATAAGGTTGATTATGGGAAGCTTCCCGATCCGATAAAAATGATCGGAGAAAGTTACATGGCTCCAGAAAATTATCAAGAGGAAATTATGGTAAATATTTGGTCAGATGTATTATCACTATCCAAAATAGGAACAAATGATAATTTTTTTGGGTTGGGAGGAGATTCTATACGAGCAATAGGAATTATTTCAAAAATTAATAAAAAATTTAAGTGTTCATTAACAGTTGCAGATTTGCATTCTCATCAAACAATTAAAGAACTAAGTTTACTTTTAGACAAGAAAGAGGATGAAAAAAACAGAAAGTTTATAGCACAAGCAGAATTAGAACTATCAGCTTTTCAGCAAGAATACAAACAACATAACCGTTTTTTAGACAACTATGAGGAAGTATTTCCTATGAATGGGGTAGAAAAAGGAATGGTTTTTTATTCAATGAAAGATGTTGACAGACATGTTTATCACATTCAAAAAGTATATCCTATACCGTATGAGAACTTTGATTTAAACACATTTAAAAAAACAGTAAAGCTGGTTTTAGAAAAGCACGATGCACTACGTAAAATCTACGATCTTAAAAATTTTGCACATATAGTTTTAAAAGAAGTATCTCCAGAAATAAACTATATGGATATTTCAAACGAGAAATTATCTTACGAGGAAAAGTATAAGATTGTAGAAGAGAAGATGTATGAAGAGCGTTATAAGGAAATTGTTCTTTCCATGTCACTTCTATGGCGTATAAACATTATAAAAGTAAAAGAAGGTTTTCATTTACTCATGTTCAATTCTCATCACTCTTTGTTTGATGGGTGGAGTTTATCATCTTTTATATCAGAGCTTTATAGTGTATATTTTAGGCTGGTTGAAGATAAAAACTACCTCCCTAGAAAATTACAAAGTAGCTACAAAGATCATATTATAGAAGAACTTTCTGCGGTAAGTAAAACAGCGAGTGTATCTTATTGGAAGCAAGAATTAGCGGGGTACCAACGTTTAGAATTTCCAAGTACAGGGTTGCAACATGAATACAAAATGAACCAGTTCGATTTGGGTACAGAAATGAGAAGTTCATTAGAACGCATAGCCGTTAAATATGGAACAAGTTTCAAACATCTTACGTTTGCTGCCTATATTTATACAATGCGTATGTTAACCTACGCTAATGATATTACGGTAGGTATTGTTACTAATAATCGTCCTTTAACCATAGATGGAGAGCAGTTACTAGGATGTTTTGTAAATACAATTCCTTTTCGAGCTAAAGTGCCTTCAAACTGTACTTGGAGTGAATATATAATGCTTGTAGAACAAAAACTAAGAGAATTAAAATATCATGAGAAAATGCCTTTTTATAAGGTTCTAGAGGCTGTAGGGGAAGAAAGTCAAGAAAGTAATCCCATTTTTGACACATCATTTAACTTCACAGATTTTAGAGTTTTAGAAGGCTTAATGAATGATGATGAAGTAGAACATACTGAAAAGTTAGGGTATGTTTTCGAAAGTTTTATGAATAATAACACGCTTTTCGATTTTAATATTAATGCAGAATCAAAAGGGTTTCTATTAACTATTTGTTACTCTACAACAGTACTAGATGAACTTCTTTCAGAACGCTTATTTTTATATTATAAAAATATACTAAATCAATTTATTTCTCATGCAGATGACCTAATTGATAAAAATGCAATTCTACCTAAAGAAGAAAAAAAATACTTATTATCTGTTAATGATTATGTAGATAGTGATATTGAATACCCTAAAGAAAAAACTCTTGTATCTATTTTTGAAGAGCAAGTTTCTTTACACCCCAAAAATACAGCCATAGTTTTTGAAGATGAAGCTCTATCATACGAAGAGGTAAATATGTTAGCGAATAAAGTAGCATATTCATTATTAGAAAAAGGGGTTGAGAGAGGTGATAAGGTTGGTTTGTATATGGAGAAAAGCCATCATGCAATCATTACAATGTTAGGAATTTTAAAAGCAGGGGGCTGTTATATACCTATAGATGTAAATTACCCTTTAAATCGTACTAGCTATATTTTAGAGGATAGCGAACTAAACTTGGTAGTTACAAAATCAGAACATGCCTCGATAATTGCAGAAAAGTGCGACCTTGTTGTATGGGATACCATAGTAAATATTAGTGAATTAGTTGCTAATCCTAAGCATGTTAATTCTCCAGATGATCTTTGTTATACCCTTTATACTTCGGGGACTACAGGAAAGCCTAAAGGAGTAATGTTAGAGCATAAGAATGTAATAAGGCTGTTGATAAATAGTAAGTTACAGTTTGAGTTTAACAAGGACGATGTATGGACGATGTTTCATAATCACTGTTTTGATTTTAGTGTTTGGGAAATGTATGGAGCATTATTATACGGAGGAAAACTAATCGTACTTTCTTCACAAGAAACAAAGGATCCGACTATTTGTTTAGAAAAAGTTTTAGCGCATAAAGTAACCGTTTTAAGTCAAACACCTACTGCCTTTTATAGTTTTATAAAAGCTTGTGAATTGTCAAAAAAAGTGGCATCAAGCCTTCGTTATGTTGTTTTTGGTGGAGAAGCATTAACTCCTTCAAAATTGAGTTCTTGGCATACAACACATCCAGCTACAAAACTTATTAACATGTATGGTATAACAGAAGTTACTGTTCATACATCATTCAAAGAAATCAAAGAGGCGGAGATGCTTAAAAGAACTAGTAACATAGGACAATCCATACCAACAACACTTATGTACTTGTTTGATAGTGATCAAAACTTGGTGCCTCAAGGGGTAACAGGTGAAATTTATGTAGGAGGTTTAGGAGTTGCTAGAGGTTATATGAATAAAAAAGAATTGACCAATGAGCGTTTTATAAAAAACCCTTACAAAGCTAATGATATATTATATCGCTCTGGTGATTTGGCTCGATTAGAAGAAAATGGAGAGTTATCATATATCGGAAGAACAGACCATCAAGTACAATTAAAAGGGCATAGAATTGAGCTTAGTGAAATAGAGTACCAATTGACAGCACATGAGGAAGTAACAGATGCATTTGTCATTATGAAAGAATCGCAAGGAGATACGTTTTTATGTGCTTACTTTCTTGCAAAAACACAAATAGATGTAGAGAAGCTTAGACAGTACCTTAGCCAACGAGTTCCAGGATACATGGTACCTTCTTATTTTATGCAGATTGATGAGATTCCACAAACACATAATAATAAAATAGATGTAAGAAAATTGCCAGAACCAAAGGCTTTGTTACAAGCTAGTTATAAAGCTCCTTCTAATGATGTTGAAAGAATAATTGTAGCAGTTTGGCAGCAAATATTAGCTGTGGAAAAAGTAGGAGTGAATGATAATTACTTTAGCCTAGGGGGAGATTCTTTAAAAGCGATAGGATTAATTTTTGAAATTAATAAATTGTTGCAGTCTTCTTTAACCATCGCTGATTTATATACGCATCAAACGGTTTTAGAATTGTCACAAGCGGTATTAGATGTAGACCATAAAGAACAAGAAGAAGCATTGAGATTAGCAATAGAAGAATTAGATTCATTTCAAGAAGATTATAAATCTCGTAATACATTTTTAGAATCGTATGAAGAGGTGTATCCAATGAATGGAATAGAAAAAGGAATGGTGTTTCATTCTCTAAAGCGAAACTCTGACGATATTCATGAAATTCTTTATCATGAACAAAATATTTATCCTTTTCCTTTCAAAGACTTCAATTTTGAAGTTTTTAAACAAGCACTTAATCTTTTAATAAAAAAGCATGACACTCTAAGGAAAATATTTGATTTAGAACACTTTGCTCATATTGTAAAGAAAGAGATTACTCCTGAAGTTAATTTTGTAGATATTAGAGAACTATCAACAGAAGAGCAGGAAAATTATATTCACAATAAGATGCAGGAAGAAAGAGTAAAAGCAACAAAACTATCTTTTTCTGTTTTGTGGAGAATGAATATCATAAAGATAAAAGACGATTTCCAATTCTTACTTTTTGATTTGCACCATTCTTTATTTGATGGATGGAGCTTATCTTCTTTCATGACTGAGCTTAACAATACATATTTTCAATTGTTAAAAGATCCAACATTTACTCCTGAAAATCTAAAGAGTACATATAAAGATCAAATTTTAGGAGAAATGGTAGCATTAGAGAGTACCGCTAGCCAGCACTATTGGAAAGAAGAACTAGAAGATTATACTCGCTTACAATTTGAACCTACAGGATTACCTCATGAATACAAGCACAACAAGTATGATATGGGAGTGGCTCTAAGACAACAACTGGAAGAAGTAGCAAAAGAACACAATACAAGTTTTAAACATTTGTGTTTTGCCGCTTATGTTTATACAATGAAAATGCTGAGTTATAGCAACGATATTACTGTAGGAATTATAACAAATAATAGGCCTCTTGTTCCAGATGGTGAAGAATTATTAGGATGTTTTTTAAATACGGTTCCTTTCAGAGCACAGTTCAAAGAAGAAATGACATGGAAAGACTATATCCACTTTATTGAACAAAAATTAAGAGTGTTAAAACACCATGAACGTATGCCTTTTTATAAGATCTTGGATACCATTGGTGAGCATAGTCAAGAAAGTAATTCTATATATGATACATCATTCAACTATATTGATTTTAGAGTCTTTAATGATATGATTGAAGATGAAGAAAGCAAAGGAAAAGAAGATGTAGAATTAGGTTTTGATAACTATATGAATGAGAATACGTTGTTGAATTTCTCTATGTTTGCTCATAATCAAGGGTTTAAGCTGGTGCTTACTTATTCAACAAGTATAGTAGATACCTATTTATTAGAGCAATTACGAACACATTTTACGAATGTATTACAAATGTTTATAAGTAATATTAATGCTCCAATGTCTAATAATAGTGTTGTATGTAAAAAAGAAAAAGAACAATTACTTACTGCATTTAACGATACGAAACTTGCGATTGATAATGAAGCAACATTAATATCTTTATTTGAAGATCAAGTATTAAAAACACCTAATAAAGAAGCAATTCGTTACAAAGAAGAAACGCTTACCTATAAAGAGGTTAATCAAAAAGCTAATCAAGTAGCGGTATATTTAACTCAAGAGAAAGGAGTAAAAAAAGGAGATGTAGTAGGAGTATATCTTGATAGAGAATTGGATTTAATTCCAATACTTTATGGAATATTAAAAGCTGGGGCAGCTTATTTGCCACTAGATATAAAACACCCTAACGAACGAATAGTTTCTATTATTGAAGATTCAGGACTTAACCTTATCATTACAAGAAATGAGTATGTAAAAGGTATAAGTGAGCCTAGCATAAATATAGTAAACTTAGAAAAGGATTTACAAACAATTTATGAGCAGAACAATAGCTTTGAGAATCAGTCTGTTCCAGAAGGGATGTCTTATATTATTTATACATCTGGATCAACAGGAAAACCAAAGGGAGTAATGATATCCCATCAAGCTGTGGTGAATTTACTTTCGGCAATGAACCATAAGTATCCAATTACAGAGAAAGATTCTTATTTATTACAAACAAATTATTCTTTTGATGTATCTATTTCGGAAATATTTGGCTGGTATAAAGGAGGAGGTTCATTAACAATACTTCCAAGAGCAGAGAGCAAAGAACCAGCAAAAATTATTAAAATTATAGCCGAACATAAAGTTACTCACATAAACTTTGGACCTTCATTGTTTTCGGTATTCTTAGATGAAGTAGAAAATATAGGAATAGAAAACATTAAAAGTCTTAAATATATTTTCTTAGCAGGAGAGGCTCTTCCCGTAAATTTAGTAGAAAGGTTTAATAGCTTGAACACTGAGATAGCTTTAGAAAATATATATGGCCCAACTGAAGGAACCATATACAGCACGTGGTATTCTACCGAAAATATGAAAGAAGGAAGTACCTCTGTGTCTATAGGAACCCCATTGTTTAATGTAAATGTTTATGTATTAGATAAACAAAATACGATTCAACCAATAGGTACTCCTGGAGAGCTTTGTATTTCAGGAAAAGGTTTGGCTTTAGGCTACCTAAATAGAAAAGATTTAACGAAAGAACGTTTTGTAGAAAACCCTTTTATAAATGGAGGGCAAATGTATAAAACAGGTGATCTTGTTTTATGGCAACAAGATGGAAATATAAAGTTTCTAGGAAGAATTGATGATCAGGTTAAGATACGAGGGAATAGAGTAGAGTTGGGAGAAATTGAAGCAACGTTAAATACTTTTCCTGAAGTAAGACAATCACTAGTCTTGGTTAAAAAACAAAACGGAGATGAACAGTTGATAGCTTATATAAAAGGAAATTTAATAGATGTTGATAAGGTTAAAAGCAATCTTACAATGAAACTTCCTGATTATATGATTCCAGAATCATTTGTAGTTTTAGAAGAATTTCCAATAACAGTTAGTGGTAAAATTGATAAAAAAGCTCTGCCAGAACCGAATGCTCAATTAACCAATACGTATTCACCACCTCAAACAGACTTAGAAAAAGAACTTGTTCAAATTTGGGAAGAAATACTTGGTATTGAAAAGATAGGTATTCATGATAATGTTTTTAAACTAGGAGCTAACTCACTTCGTATAATGAAATTTATAGCAAGAATTCGAAGAGTTTTAGATTTAGATATTCCTTTTAATACAGTCTTTAAATATGGAACAATAAATGAACTTGCTAAAGTTTTAAATCTAGCCATAGAAGAAAAAGACAATGAGGATGATATGGAAGATTTCTCTCTAACTGAAAATTTTGAAGAAGGAGTACTGTAGTACCTTCAAACAATTACATAGAATACACTCTTATTCTAAATAAGAGTGTATTTAACTATTAACACTAATTATCACTATGGAAAGCAATATAGTTCTTGATATTATTCATAAAGCTAAGGAGAATGGAATAAAACTCTTTGTAGATAATGGAGAATTAAAGTTTCGTAAAAAGAAAGATACAACAATCCCTGCATCAATATTGAATGATATACGCTCTAATAAAGAAAACATTATTCAATTTTTTATGGATGATATCTCTGAAATAAAACAAGATCAGAATCATGCCATAAAAGTAGGAACTCGTCCTAGCAAAATTCCATTATCTTTTTCTCAAGAACGACTTTGGTTTATTGATAAGCTTCAAGGAACATTGAATTATCATATGCCTATCATTCTTCGTTTTAAAGAAGAAATAAATGTAGAAGGTATTGAGTATGCTTTCAAAAAACTGATAAATAGACATGAAATATTGCGAACAGTTCTTAAAGAAGAAGAAGGGGTAGGGTATCAGGAAGTAATGGAAGCAGATGGTTTTGAAATTTCATATGTAAGTACTCAGGAAGATCAGCTTGAAAGTTTGATTAAAGACTTGATGAAAAAGCCATTTCAGCTAGATTCAGACTATATGTTAAGAGCCAATGTTCTTCACATTGATCAAAAAGACTACATGTTGGTTTTAATCATGCACCATATAGCATCAGATGGTTGGTCAATGGTAGTACTGGCTAATGAAATGCAAGCTTTTTATAAAGAGTATACAGAAGGTACTTCTTTAAAGTTTAAAGAGCTCCCTATTCAATATGCAGATTATGCTATTTGGCAGAGAAATTACTTGAAAGATGATATATTGGAGGAAAGATTAAAGTTTTGGGAAAGAAGCCTGTCTAACTTAGAGCCATTATCGCTTCCCACCGATTTTCCAAGACCTTTAATACAAAGTACACGAGGAGACCATCATAAATTTCAATTAGACAAAGAAACGACTGAAAAGCTAGTAGCATTGGCTAAACAGCATGGAGGAACACTTTTCATTATTTTATTATCAATTTATAAAATATTACTGCATCGTTACACAGGACAAAAAAGTATATGTGTAGGTACTCCAGTTGCCAATCGTTCTCAAGAAGAAATAGCAGATTTAATAGGCTTTTTTGTAAACAGTATCGCTTTAAAAAGTGATATTGATGAAAACAGTACATATGAAGATTACCTTAAAAAACTAACAAGTCAAGTTCTTACGTCGTTTAAGTACCAAGATGTGCCTTTTGAAAAAGTAGTTCAGCGTGTAGAAAAAGAAAGAGACCAAAGTCGTACTTCATTGTTTCAAGTCATGTTAACACTTCAAGAAGAAGAAGAAAGTGATTTTGAGAGTGAAGTGGGTATGGAAAGCGATAAGGTGCTTGGTTACAACAACCAATTTGCTTCTCTTTTGTATGATTTAGATTTAACAGCTTTAAAATGGGATAAAGGACTCTTGTTTAATATTACGTTTTCAACCGACTTGTTTGATAAGGCAACTATCATAAGGTTTGGAGAACATTTTAAAGAACTAACAAAATCAATTTTATCAGCACCTAATAAATCAATAGGCGAGTTAAATATCGTAACAAATGAGGAAAAGAGTACGTTAATAAAAGACTTAGGAGAAGGAGTTAGCACTATTGTGTATGAAGAAACTTCCGTATTGGAATTATTTGAAAAACAAGAAAAGCTGCACCCAGGTAATATAGCTGTAATCTATGAAGATGAGGTTTTAACTTATAAAGAATTAGGGAGGAAATCTAGTGCTTTAGCATTATATCTTAAACAGAAAGGTGTAGAAAAAGGAACTATTTTACCCGTTTATGTAGAGAAAAGCCCTCAAGCGTTGATATATATGCTTGGAATATTGAAAGCAGGTGGAGTTTTTGCTCCTATCAATAAAATGCTTCCAAGTGAAAGAATAGCAGCGATTTTGGAAGAGTTAAAAACACCTTGGGTACTGTCGACTAAAGACTGTGTAAATGAGCTACCAGAAAGTTTTCAAGCATTTGTTATTGATGAAGATTTTGAGCAACATGTTAATAAGAAAATTGAAGTAACAGAAAGACTAGAAGAAGTTGCCAAAGATGATTTAGCCTATATCATTTATACTTCTGGTACTACAGGAAAATCGAAAGGAGTAAAAATAACTCATGGAGCACTTTGTGAAAAAGCATATATGTGGAAGGAGTTGTATAAAATAGATGAAAATACAAAGCTGTTACAAATGGCAAATTTTTCATTTGATGTATTCATAGGAGATTTTTGTAGAGCATTACTTTTTGGAGGACAAATGGTATTGTGTAAAGTGGAAGATTTTATACCAGAACGACTTAGTGAGCAAATTAAAAAGTTCAACATCAATATTGTAGAGTTTACACCAGGAGTTTTAGTTCCCTTTTTAGAGTTTGCTGATACAAACAAATTAAACATTTCAAGCTTAGAGACGGTCATTATTGGTTCTGATATTTTAAGCTTGAATGATGCAAAAGGTCTACAAGAAAAGTATGGAAATAAAATTAAGATTTATAATAGTTATGGAGTTACTGAGGCAACGATAGATTCTACGTGCTTACTTTTAAATGACTATAATTTAAATCAAAAAAGTAATGTTCCAATTGGATACCCCTTATCCAATACTCATGTTTACATATTAGATACTAGTGGGAATTTAGTACCTAAAGGTTCAATAGGAGAGCTTTATATAGGAGGTTTAGGAGTTGCTAAAGGGTATGTAAACAGACCAGAGCTAACTGCTGAACGTTTTATAAAAAACCCGTTCAGAGCAGGGGAAACGATGTATCGTACTGGAGATTTGGCGAGATGGTTGGCAGATGGTACGATAGAATTTATAGGCAGAAAAGATACACAGGTTAAAATTCGCGGATACCGTATAGAGTTAGGAGAGATTATCAATCAGGTAGAATCTTACTCAAAGGTAGCCCAGAGTGTGGTTCAGGTACAAGGATCAGAAAATGACAAGTACCTAGTTTGTTATTACACGAGTCCAACAGGTATAGAGTCGAGAGAATTAGAGGAGTATTTGCAAGGAGTATTACCAGAGTATATGGTTCCGAGTGTGTATGTTTTATTAGAGAAGTTTCCACTTACTTCAAATGGTAA